>JAGQOS010000054.1 GCA_020427265.1 Planctomycetales bacterium | reverse complement strand
AATGATGAGAGCGAGCTGATTCGCGACGTCCAGCCGGGCAATAACGAGATCGACTTTCAACTTGAAGGCGAATTGAAGTCGGCGAACTGATATCTTTGGCCTCACGCGCTGGCAATTACTCGCTATGGACGTTTTCAATCTCGACGAAGTCGCGCCATTTACGACCAAGGATGGTTCGGAAATCCGCGAGTTGCTCGCCCATCGCAACTCGTCGATCCGCGCCCAAAGCCTGGCCGAGGCGCGCCTGCCACCCGGCGCCAGTACGGCCCCGCACTTTCACCCGCAGACGGAAGAGATTTACTACATTACTTCGGGCCGAGGCCGAATGCGGATCGAAGATGAGATACGCGACGTGCGCGTGGGCGATGCCATCGCCATTCCACCCGGCGCTCGCCACCAAATCACATCGACCAGCGCCGATGGGTTGCGTCTGCTCTGCTGCTGCGCGCCGGGGTACGAACACGATGATACGGTGCTCGTAGACGATTGGCCCTAGATCCGGGGCAATCGGCAAAGTTCCCACAACCTCCGCAATTCTCCGGCGAGGGGCATGCTGTAACGGCCAGCGTGCCAAGGGGCTCCGTTAAATGCGATCAATTGGCGCGTTTTCCGTGTCGAAGCGCCCCGATCCTGAGCCGATCAAAAGACTAAGGCGCGCGCCGGAACCGTTCTGCGCCGGAAGAGTCTGCCGGAGATTTCATGGATGAAGTCGAATCTGAATCGACCGATCTGGCCGTACATGGTCATTCTGAGCATTCTATTTACGGCCTCGATGCGTGCGCCGCGAGCATGGCAGCGCGTCGCAAGTGACGAATCTCTGGCCCCGAAGTCGGCGACACCCAGACGCGATGCGGCCGTACGACTCGCCTCAACGGCGTTGCAGCCGTCGATCGACGCGCGAATTCCGACGATCAGCGCCACGACCGTTGTGCCGGCGGTCGCCGTGCAGGAGAACCCCGTTGCGACGGGCGACGACGAACTCGAGGAAATCCTGGCGAGCGTTGCGGACCCAGCCGATGCGCAAGCAGCGGACCGCGCAGCCGATCACGAAACCCAACCCGAACTCGCGGCCGACGAGCCTTTGCCTGCGCTAACCTTCCCCTCGGAACAGACCGAACGGCCGGTGCATAAGCCGATGCCGGGCGGCATGATCTTTGTGCTGACGGAACCGGAAGGCGAAGCCGAACCGACGGGCCCGCAGTTGACGGCGACCGCAACGCAGCCTCCATTGACGGCCGCGCCTGACAATTCGTCGGCCAGCGACGCATCGATCGCGGAACAATGGCCAGCACCCGAGAATCTATTGCAGTCGCTTGAGCGACTTGCCAACGATGCGCAGACCGAAGCCTGGGCCAGCAAAACGACAGATTTGATCCATCGCCTCATTGCCACGGCGCACTTGCCAGCAGAGCACCAGGCGAACGGAGATCGGCTCATCGATCTGCGTCGGTTGGCCGATCAGTCGAAGTCATTGGCCCAGGAATCGCACGACGCCACACTGCGAACGGCTTTGCTGCGAGCGCGCTTCGCACTCCGTCGCCGACTACCGTTCTGGGAAGCAGCGTTGGGCAACGACGCCGTTACGAACGATGCCAGTGAAGTGACGGATGCCGAATTGCTGCAGCACGTTCGTGTGGTGGACGAGTCGCTCGGCGATTCGAAGGCGGACGATGCTTGGCGCGGCTTCTTGCTGCTCGCAAAGTTGCGCGACGCGTTGCAGAATGACTCGGCGATTTCCGGCGACGAGCGTCGAGAGTTGCGCGAACAGATTTTGGAACGGCTCGGCCAGGCCCGGGCGAAGCAGGAAAGTCGTGACTTCGCACAACAGGACTTTTTCATGGCCTTTGATACGGCGCTACGCCGATGGTCGTTCGAGTCGGTGTCGAAGCCGAGCGTCCTGCGCGCGGTCGAGGCCTACGAACAAGACCAAACCCAGCGCCATGTGCAAGAAGTGTTTCGTCTGCATCGTACGCTCGCCTTGTCCTCGGACCGACAGGAGCAGCGTCTGGCCGAAGCGATCGGCAAGACCTATCGCAACGCAAATTTCCGCCTGGCCGTAACCGACGATCTGCTCAATCGCTGGTTGCCGCGCGATGCGACTGTCGCCGAGCCGGTGCGTGATCGTCTGCTGGGCGCCAGGGTCGTGGGACGAAGTCAAACAACGACGGATGTGCATTTGCGCCTCTTGCCGTCGAACGACAGCTTGCGGATGGTGTTGGAGGCGCGAGGGCGGGTCTACTCTAAGACTTCGGCCGAGAGCGGGCCGGCGATCTTCTATAACGCCGGTCGGGCCACCTTTATGGCCGAAAAGGAACTGATCGTCGATGCGTCGGGAATTCGCGCCTTGCCGTCCGAGTCGTCGGCGCAGAGCCGCAGCAACTTGCTTTCTGTCGACACGTCGTTCGATTCGATTCCATTGCTCGGTTCTTTCGCCCGCGGAGTCGCCCGTTCGCAACACGACGATTCACAGTCGGACGCGAACGCCATCACCCAGCGTAAGATTGCGGCGCGAGCCCGAGCCGAGTTAGACGAGCAGGTCGACGACAAAGTACAACAACTAGCCGAGGAAGTGCGGCAGCGATTCTGGAGCCCCTTGGTAAACCTCGACCTGGCGCCGACACCCGTCGAGCTGCGCACCACCGACGACCGCGCCGTGATGCGTTTGCGATTGGCCGACGGGTATCAACTCGCGGCGCACACGCCGCGTCCGCAAGCCCCAGCCGACAGCCTGGCCAGCATTCAGTTGCATGAATCGGCGCTGAACAACCTTCTGCAACGGTTTGAACTCGAAGGCCGCACGTTCGAACTGAGCGAGCTTTACGCGTATCTCGCGAAAAAACTCGGCCGGCCACCCGAGCTTCCCGAAGATTTGCCCAACCACGTGCACTTGACCTTCGCCGACCACGAAGCGATGCGCGTTCGCTGTGAAGGGGGCCGATTGAAAATGACCTTGCAACTGGCCCGCCTGGAAACGCCGCGCGATACGTTCCAGGAACTGGAGGTCGTGGCGTACTATCAGCCGCAAGTGCGCGGCATGCACACCGAGTTGGCGCGCAAGGACTCGATCCGCCTGCAAGGCGAGCATCTAAACATGCGCGACCAAATTGTGTTGCGGGGCGTGTTTTCGAAGGTGTTTTCGCGCAATCGCCCTTGGCAGGTGATCGATGCGGCCAAGGCGCGCGACCCGCGCCTGTCGCAGATGCAAGTAACCGAACTCGTGCTGGAAGACGGTTGGCTCGGATTGTCGATTGGTCCGCTGGAGCGCGCCTCGTCGAACATTGCTCGACAACCGCTGCCGATGCGGATGTCGAACTAGTTCGCGCTTATTCGCGCATGCTGACCGTGTCGGAGCTGGGAAAATCCTCGGGGATTTCCAGCGTGACCTTACCGGTCGCCACCCACTGGGTTCCACGCAGCAGGGTTGCTTGGAAGCCGGCGCACTGCATTGAGTAGTCGGCATGGCCCATGGGCGTATGAAAAACGCGTCCCTTTCCGTAGTCGATTGTAAAGATCATGGGCTCGTGCCGTTGCGACTTGGCGGAGAACGCTGTGGCGAGAATCTTCATTTCGGCCGCCGGTCCGCGTAGCGAGTCGTAGAGTTCGTCTTTGGCGTGCATCCAAGAGAGCGGCATGCCCTGGGTGACGGGATGATCGCTGTTGCGTACGACGATTTGGAATTCGTGCTGCGGACCGTGACTGCCGCCGCCCCCCTTGCTCTCGTCGCGCACCCATTCGCCGTCTTTAAAATAGACGTACGGACCGGACTTCTCGTTGCGTCCACCCCAGCCGCCGAGCCCGATCATGCGGTTGTACTCCTCCCAATTGCCAAACGAGTTGTTCGCCGCGTGAACGACGACGAATCCGCCGCCGCCTTTCACGTAGTCGAGCAACGCCTGTTGGGTTTTCTCCGACCACATTTGCCCGTTGTAGTTCGACACGACCGCGTCGTACTTGGAAAATTGGGGGTCGAATTTGCTCATATCGCCACCCGACGGAGGCGATGTCGCCACGTCTACCTGAAAGCTGCCCGCGCGCTCGAACGCGGCGACCATTACTGGCGTGGTCGCTTTCCAGTTGTGGTTGTTCTGCCCATCGACGATCAAAACCTTGATCTTATCATTGGCGCTGGCAAACGTCGCGCACAGCAGCGCAGCGAACAGGAAGAGAAGGTGGCGGCAATTCGACATAATAAGCTCCAGAAATCGGTGGGAGTGATGCAACCGGGTGTGATCTCACATCGCGTTGATGGCGTGGCTTACCGCAGCGGATGGCGCGCGACCAAGTCTACCACGAACGCCTAAGCGAAGGCTGCTTAGTTTACCAAGCCGAGCGTGAGGCGTCGAACTTTTTCACAATGGCGAATGGTTCGCCATCCGAAATCGCGGCCGCATAACGGGTTGAGAAAACAGCGGAGGCACGAGACGGTGAGAAATGAGGCGGGAGGGAAGGCGGGAACCATGACAAGAAACGGCGCGCTCCCCTGCGCGCCTCGATTCGGCCGAATATGCTAGCGGCTGTAATAGGCCGCGTTTACAAACCAATCGTCGGGCAACTGGTTTTCGGCTACGCGACCGCATTCGTCGAGCGAACGTCGCTGGCCGATGGCGTGCCACGCGCTTACGGTTTCCAACTCGGGCATGATTTCGATCAACTGGTCGATCAAAGTGCGCACGAGTAGCTCAAGCGCCGGATCTTCGATCCGTTCCTTGAGCGCCGCGGCAGTCTTCATCAGGCGAATCATCCGCGCTCGTTTGAGTACGGGGCCGGAAAGGCCTTCCTCCTCTTCCGATAACAGATGCGCGGCCGGCACTTCAAGCGCTTTCTGCCACACATAGAGAATAGAAACGGGGATATCGTTCCAGGGCTTCTCGGTTTCGCGCACATCGCAAATGTCCATTTGCATTCGCTTCGACGCGCTGCGCAACGAAACGCCTTGCTGTAAACGCACCTCGCGTATCTTGTGCCATTTGACGTTTCTCGACGGACGTTTCGACGTCGACTCGTCGGTCTGACCCGGCATTTTCCAATTGGCGATGCTCATTTTCTCGTTCCTCCTCGTTCTCTCTGTTACGGCAGCATAAAGACAGGACAAGTCTTGGCAGGGCACAGAGGAGCCGCGTATCCGCCGGCAGGAAATGCGACGGGCGCGTACGCCGATGCTGCTCAAACGACGACGAATCCCGAACAGAACGTCGGGGCCGCTGTGCCATGAGTAGAAAAGAATTTAGGGCAAACAGAATCTTGTGAAGTGAGTCACACTCCTTGATCGGCGCGCAGCGCCACCAGCGATTCCCTTCAAGGTCTGCCCGACATCCCACATCGCCCTGCGAGTAACCCGCCGATGTGTCTTGTCCCGATGTCTGACGACGATGTTTTAACGAGAACAAAAAAATCGCCGCGAACGAGGAGCACGCTTAGATAAGCCTTGCCCAATGCTCCTATACCCCAATCATACTGGATTCAAACCAGCGAGGCAATTGGGCCGCGAGTCCGTTTTTAAAAAATCCCGAACGCGCCACAACTGCCGGCACTTGGCGGGACCGCGACAACTGGCCGAAATGCATTCTTTGCCTGATCGCGCGCTACTCGCCCCAAGCCAATTGCTTGAGACGCCCCAGAAAATTGGGGCGGGCCGCTGCCGGGTGGTTCGCCGAACGTGGTATGTCGCGCCGCAGACGAATTTGCTGGTTTTCGATTCGCAACATGGCCCCGCTCCTGACCAACTCGATTGTGTCGCGGCGCAACAATTGAAACCCCGAGTCCGACGGAATTCGAGAGTTTCCTCGCCGTGTTTGATCGAGCGCCGACATATCGAACGTTGACGCCTTCCCACCGCAACGAGCCAGCACGAGCAATTCGTCGTCTCGCAAACGCCACAAATTGCGCAGATCGCTGAGACAAATTTCGCCATTCCCCTCATGCACCAGGATGATCTCTCCGTGGGTATGACGGAGACCCGCCTGTACAATGGTCGAGAGATCTTGCGCCTCGGCAAAACGGACGAGGCCAACTTGAGCAAACTCGCGCGCCAGGTCATGGGCTATTTCCGGCGTCGCGTCGGTCGAACCATTGTCGACGATCAGAAGGTCGAGCTGTTCGGTAAGCAGCTCAGCCAATTCGAGAATTCCGCGGACTGAGTTGGCTAGCGACGCCTGTCGGTTTCGGACCGGCAACAAGATGCTTAGCGATCGTTCCAAATCGAGATCCCAGTGAGTTGCGCGAATTCGCGGCAGGCAACTGGCCGGCCGATGGCCAACTACCGGCTCGCCGATGAACCGGTACTGGAAGTTAGATCGGAATCATCGCAAAAAAACTGAAGCGGGCAACCGCTCGCAGCGATTGCGCGGCTGGGCCGGGTTACGCCGCCAAACGGCGTGGAAGGCAACGAGCGCGCGGGCCGGCAATTCGCCGGAAAATTCTCACGGCAACTCGGCTGGGTCTGGCGCGGCGTCGTTCGACTCGCCTGCTGATGTGGTTTCGCCGGCCGCATTCGTGTCGGGCGCGTCGCTTTTGCCGGAGGATGAGGCGTCCTCCGTTTCGACGGCTGGCGACGGTTCGTCCGGGCTTTCAGGCGATGCGCCTTCGGGCGAGGGCGCGGCCTGACGCGTGATCAGCGGCGCCAACGGGGCTACTTTGCCATCTTGCGACACGGCAAGCAAACCTGAGGTATGGCCTTCGGGGCGATGCCCCAACTCGAGCGACAAGATTCCGGACTGATCTTCGAGCGTGAGCAAACCTCCTTCGGAATGCCCGGCGAGCGTGCCAACCTGTTTGCCGCGTCGATTGTAGAGAAAGATTCCACCGTCGGAGTGTTTCGTGGCGTCCTGTTCTCCGCTGGCCAGAATTACGACCGGCTCATTGTGCCCGGTTGTCACGGCGACCGCGCGGCAGCGGATCTCATCGACGACCAGGCGTGCGCAACGAATCTCGCGGCCCCGTAACTCGCCCGACTGCAGATCGATTTGCATGCCCGTACCGAGTATCTTTTGGAGCGAGTAGGTATATCCGGTTAGTCGGTCGCGCAGCGACGCGCTAAGCGCCAGGAAAAGCAAGGGGTAAACGATCCAGCGTTCACGATTCGACATGACTTCCAATCTTTCTCACAGGGAGCAACGATCGCACACGACACACGCATCGACCAACGTATTCGGCGGCTGCGGCAGCGAACCACGACTCCCATTCTAGAGTACTGTCAGCATGCTTGCAGCGTCGGTTTCGGCGAGAAACGAAAGAAGACCGCGATAGCGGTGTGGATACGGCCCAATGCCGCGACGGATCGACGCTCGCTCTTCTGGCGGCGAGCCAAGCATTAAGGGTTAGCGGACGCCGAAGTGCGATCGACGACCAACGATTTGGCCTTTTCGAGCAATTCTTGCCGCAAGTCGCCCTCGGCACGCCGGGCGGCCATTTGCAGATAGACGCGCGCCGCACCGGGATTACCTTTGGCGATTGCGCTTTCGGCGCGCGCGATGAGTAGATCGAGTTCCTGCTGGTCGGCCTGGGCCTGCGCCGCATCTTCGCGAGCGGTTCTTTCTTGAATCGCCGCGACACTCGCCGCTGGCGCCGCTGCGCTACTACGATTGACAAGACGCAACGGCTGATCGTCGTCGGTCCCGGATGGTGCCTCTTGCGCGTCACTTGGAGAGACAACGCCGAACGATTTTCCTTCGGCGTGCAATCGACCGAGCCGCTGCTGGAGCACGGACTGCGCAGGCGGCCCGAACTGCGGTTGCGGAACGGTCGGAAGGTCGCCAACGACCGGAACGACGCTGATGACAAACGGCCGCTGGACGGTATCGGAAATGACACCGGTTCCGCCGTTCATGATCGTCACAGAAGGGGCCTCCATTACCATGGAGCGGCGGCTACCCTGACCAGCCGAAAGATTAAAGAACGCGTTGCCGCCGGAGAAGTTGGTATTCCAACCCAGGTTGGCGCCACCTCCCTGTGGACCGACACCGACGCCTGCCGGGCTGCCAAAACGAAAGAATCCGTTGCGAAAATTCATTCCCCAGTTGAGGTTGATGTTCTCAGAAAAGCTGTCGCCGATACGATTGAACGGGGTGGAAATCGTGGCCTGTTGCCCTAGGGCACTCGGCGTCTTGGTCGATACCATGGCCACGGCCACTAGGACCAGCCACAGGGAACAACCAACACGGTTTCGCCTGGCTACGCTGGGTACATTTCGGCACCGTTCCCTTGAATCGTTCATGGCTCGTCCTTTCACCTCACCGCGCGGATAAACTTGCGGGTGAAATATCAATCGGCTGGCGAGCTTAATTTTATTGCATTGGCCCGCGATTGAGCAACAGAAACACCGTCATTTTCGCCGGTCGAAGCGGGCGGATTCGGTGAGCACGCAATCCATGGCGATATCGTGTGGCTCGCAGGGAATTTGCGGGAAGAGCTGGCAGGTGAAGCAGATAGCCATTTTCACGGCATGACAACTTGTGCCGGCCAAAAGCCGATCGAAATGGCCACGTCCGTTGCCAAGTCGATTTCCGTTGGCATCGAACGCCACGCCCGGCAAGATCAGCAGCTCGAGCATCGCGGGGTCGACCAGGCGGGTCGGGTCGTCGCGCAGCGTGCTTCGCGGCTCGTCGATGCCAAACGCGCCTGGGGCTAGTTCGTCGCGAGCTTGCAAGTGAAACAACCTTAGTTGGTCATCCATGCAATAAGGTACGACCAATTGTTTGTCCGTTTGCAACGCTGCGCGAATCAGCGACTCGGTCGCCACTTCGCTTCGAACGTTGACATAGCAGAGCAGGCAATGCGCCGACTGGTACTCAGTGGATGTGAGCACTCGCTGCACGATCTGCTCACTGCGCTCGGCATGACGATCGACGTCGCGGCGCAACAGTCGAGCTCGGCGCCTCAGTTCGCTCTTCTGTTCCGCGGAATTCATGGCTGACGATGGCGCGACGGCGTAGCAGGGCGCCGACGTCGCGGCTCGCGAGGAAACCAGCAAATGAAGCCACTGAAGGCAGCGCCGGCAATGGCGCGGGCATCGGTAATCGCATCCTCGACCGAAGCTGCTCGGTCTTCGGCAGGCGAGGCGCTTTGCACCCGATCAACCCGTTCAGCGGCATCTGCGGCTGGCCCAGCGGCGGCCGAAGCGTTACGGGCCGGTTCGTCGGCAGGCGGCGGCTGCACTTCGGGCGAACGTGTGGACGGGGGGATCGACGTTTGCCGTCGATGGTCTTCATTCGGCTCGGTAGCCGGATTGTCTGCCGATTCGTCTGCCTGCCCGCGCTCATCTTGCCTACGCCAGCGTCTCTGGAAACCAGGCAAGATCTCGTCGAAGGGAATTAGTTCCCAAAGCCCGTCGAACGTGCTAAGAATCTCTTCGAGTAGTTCAAACCACTCGGCCACGCGCTCACGTTCCTTCGACCCGCCGCCGCCCAGGTCTCGTTCGCGATCGAATCCGGAAAGAGAATTGCCGAACAACGGCAACACGGTCGAAGCCGCAAGATAGATGGACTGCAACGGCAAGAAGCTTGCGGTCTGCGCGCGCGGCGAATTGAAGGGACCAATAAACGTGTTGGCGAACGCCGACGGACCGGGCGGTCGCAGACCGAAATCGATCTCCACGATCAAGTTGTCGCCCGCCGCGAGCGCGCCGGAAAACGGCACACTGCTAGTCGTTATTCCACTGGGCGACGTAGCGAGAAGATTCGCGCCGCCACGAAAACCGTCGCCAAGGCCAATCAATTCAAGTTGGAATCGACCATCGGCCACGCCCGGCACGACGAGAATCTCGCTAATCCCTTCCGCACCGTAGTAGGCGCCCGGCATGTCGTCGACGTTGATCGCGCCAACATGCTGGCTGGTACCGCCGGCGCTGTCTTGCAGAACATAATCGACCGGGTCGAGCCAGAGCGCGAAGACCGGTTCCGCGTCGAGGCCGAGCACTTCTCGCAGACGCTCGACGAAATAGGCGTTTGCCGTTTCTTGAACAACATCGGCCCCGGACAGGTGCTGCGACATGTCGACCGGCATCTCCACGGATTCGGTCGGATTGTCAGGCAGCGCCACGGTACGCGCCTCGCCCAGTGCATTGAAATAGACCACGCCGACCTGATTCGTGGCGGCAAGGCCCTCGACATCGAGATGGAAGACCAGGTCGGGCGACGTATCCAGACCATCAGCCGACTTGAGGTATTGCGATTCGCCGAGCAGATTGCCGGCAACGTCGACAGGTACGAGCGCCAGTGCTTGTCCGCTGTCGGTCTGCAGCAGTACAGCGCCGTCGATCTCCTCGATGACGATCCCCGCTGCGTCGACTCCCGCGCGATCAGGCGATTCGTTGCGCAACGCCGAACCGGCCGGATTGTGCACAAGGAATCGCGCTTCGTTGGACCACACGATCATGAATTCGCCGGAACTTACATCACGATTTTCGTAGACCGCGCGCCATTGTTGCAGGAACAGGTCCGCCAGACGCGCGTTGACGTCGTCGATTAGCTCTGCGGACGAATCGCCCAACAGATTTGCAGCGCTCTGCGCGACGACCTGCAACAGCCGTTCTGCGAGTTCCATCGCGAACAACGACTGCTGAGTTTCGGTGCGAGTGTCGATCAGGTCGGTAAGGAATTCATCGAGCGAGGCGAGATTCCCTTGGAAGATGGCGTCGTTAGCGTTCGCTTCCTCGACCGGAATATCGACCGTGAACTCGGCAATCAACGGTCCGCCGGGTTCACCATCGACGTCGCCATCGAACGGAACACCGGAAAGGCTGGCAATGCCATCGCTTCCAATCGCTTGGGGATCAGCCTGTGTGAATACGGTCAATCGGTAATTGCCGGGTCGCAACGGCTCGAAACCGCGCAGCACAATCCGATCGGCGTGCGCATCGTACGACGGAACCTCGAGCACGAGCGAAGCCGACGGATGACCATTCGCATCGATGCGCTCCAACCGGTAGTTGTTGCGATTTTCCGCCTGTGCGACAACCAAATCGTGATCGGTTAGCTCGACGACGACAAGATTTGGCAAGCTACCGGCGATGGCGGCCTCGGCTCGTACGGACACGGCCTGAGGCGGCGACGCATCAAGACGGAAGCGCAACTTCGTTGGCCCGCCAACAAAGGGGTTGCCGGCGCTGTCCGTCAAATTCGCGGGATCGAATACAAGCTCGTATTCTCCGTTGTCGAGACCACCGGCCGGAAATGCCTCGACAATGATTCTTGCGTCGGTCGACTCGCCCGCAGAGTGATACTGTAACGACGTGAGCGCAGGCAGGCCGGGCTGGTCCGCGTCGTCATCAAGTTTGAATGTAAAATGCTCCGACGAAACCACGCCCGACTCGGCCAGGACGGGGATTTCTTCACTTAGTCGCATTTCGAAACGCAAACCGATCCCGTCATCGAGTTCCACCGGTTCCGCCGTGCCGGAGTTGATCCAGGGCGAGGAGCCATCGGACTTGACCGGGAATGTCGTCGATGTCGATTCGCCGGACGTGTCCGTCGCCATGGCCTGCACTTGAATCGTCCCCGATTCACCCGGCTTGAACCGCAGCCGCAAATGTTCGCCTTCGAAGGTGAAGCGATCGACAACTTCGAGCGGATCGTCGACGACTACGGAATACTCGAGCGAAGCACTCGGATCGTCGGGGTCGTGAAACAGGTCGGCAAGATTGATTTCAGTAACCACCGAGTCGACCGGCGCGTCGACATCTTGCGGTTGCGTGGGCCGCGGCGCGTCGTTAACGCCCATGAGGTCGATGCGTACGGTCGCTTCGTCTTCGCCGCCACGGCCATCGGAAAGACGATAGACAAAAACTTCCGCGGCGGACTCGCCCTGAGCCAGCGCCGCCCATTGAGCCGAGCCGGTCGGATCGTAGGTAAAGCTTCCGTCGGCATCAATGTGCAGCGTTGCGCCGGATGCGAGCGTGACAACGGGGCCAATGACCTCGGCGCCATCGATCGTCACAATCGTAAGCGGATCACCGGCGTTGGGATCGCTATCGGCAAGTTGCCCCGTGTCGTCGGTAATCAAATTTCCCGAGACCGCTGTATCTTCGTTGGTTGCGTATTGATTGTCGGTCGCCGTGGGCGGGACGTTGATATTGTCGGCCGAACGAGGTGGCGAAAACTCCGACGTGTTACCGGCCATGTCGGTGGCCGTCGCCGTGATTGCTTCGTTTTTGGCCGTCGCTACCGGCAAGCTGGTCACAAATGGTCCGTTTCCATTCTCGTCGGTTGTGACTGTTACGAAACCAAGGTAGCGGCGGCCGGCAACGAGCGTGCTGCTGGGCGAATCCGCGACATAGAAGTCGACGAGGAAAGTCGTTACGGGCGGACCCGAAATTTCGCCAACGAGTCGCGTCGTCGTATCGGCGTCAAACCGACTCAGCGTTGGAAAGTTCTGCAATCGGTTCGGTCCCAGGTCGAGATCGCCCAAGTCGTTGGGCGTACGCGCGTCGGCCTGGAGCGGAGTACTGGAGAGGTCGATTCCCAGCCCCTGGTTCGAGTAGATCACGTTTCCACGAATCGCATTGCCTCGAAACTGCCCGGCATCGCCAGAAACCAACACGCCCGGTCCGGCATTGGCAGAAATCAAGTTGGCATAACCGGTCTCGGAGCCACCAACATCGTTCGCACTACCACGATGTATCGAAATGCCGGGTCCCTGGTTGCCTCGCGGTAGTTCGCCATCGTCGGTGAGACCAATTATGTTGCCTACGATCTGATTGTTTGCGCTTTCTTGAATGAATACGCCGGGGCCGCCGTTGCCCGAAATCACGTTGGCTTCGGCAGCGGAAATGCCGCCGATCATGTTCGCGTCGGCATCGATGAAAACGCCGCCGCTGCCGTTGGGGAAGAATTCTTCGCCATCTGCGTCGAGGCCAATTGTGTTTCCCGCGACTAAATTTTGCTCGCCATGCAGGACAACTCCGTATCCGCCAAATCCAACGATCGCCAACCCGAACACCTGATTCGCATCGGACTCGATGACCAATCCATCCACGAGCCCATCGAACCGTGATCCGTCGAGAATGATTTCCGGCCCGAGCGGGTTGGAGTCGCCGATCAATTCTGTTTGGCTGCGACCGTCGAGGATCGTTCCGCCTGTCGCATCGGCAATTGCAGGAAGCGGTGACACCGGCCGAATCAAATACGCGCCGGCCGAGCCATCGCCCACCAGGTCGACAAACCCGGGATCACTGGCGGGAATTCGGAACACGATTCGATCTGCGCCCTCGATCGCATTGGCATCGAGAATTGCTTGGCGCAAGGAACCGGCGCCCACGTCGTTTGTGTTGGTGACTTCAATCTCGGTGGCATTCAGATCGAGTTCGGCAAGCACGGCCAGCAAACGCCGCGACTCGAGTACTTCGGCCGGCGCAAGGCGCGACGAGCGCGCACGCAATCGGTCGGCGGCGTTGCTTGTGCGTCGAAGCTTCAAATTGGCCAAACGAAAGGGCATAGGCTCGGCGGATTCACCTCGAAAACGGGATTCGCAGACCACCTGTCGCGCTCGTCCTGCAGCGAATATGCCGATGCCCTTCGGTTCGCCCAGCCATGCGGGCGCGCAACGCGAACGCCCTCCATTATACCCGGGGTGTCGAGACGCCGGAACTGATCGGCAAAGTCGAACACTGGCACACGCGGCGAATTCCGGCGAGTTTGGTCTTAAATTAGGTGCGCGATAGCGATTAATCCGGTTCTGCCGACGGCTCGCCGCAAGACGTTACTCGGGGCAAGATTCGCTCGCGAATTGAGTCGAGCATACCGATGCCGAGTGGTTCGTCGGCCTGCAGCCCAGTTGAAAGCAACAACGAAAATGCTCGAGGCGCAAAAATCAGGCCGCCAGTGACCTTGCGGCACACTGACGGCCCAACCTCATGAACACACGCACGACAGGAGAATGACATGCGCACTTGCATTATTGCCGCCCGACATCGGAAGTCAAACGTTGCCTGGGAAGAAATCCAACTTCTGCGCCGATCCGCCTCGCTGCAATCGGTCCGATCGACCGGGCTTGCCACGCTCGCCCAGGCTCTCAAACTCGATGGCCTATTGGTATTTACGACGGAGACACCAGAATCGTTGCGGCGAAAACGACAAAAACGCTTTGCGCCCATCGGCAAACTTTGACTCACCCGCACGAAGGGTACACCGACGGACAAATTTCGCCAAAACATCACAGATACCGCGTCGCTGCTATTGGCAAATTGCGTGTCGATTGCTTACGAAGGATGCAAACTTTTCTCTTCTGTTTCGCGGTAGCAAGGGAGGACGACGCCGCCTATCTTATCCCAGCATTTCGAGGTGAGCCATGAACGACGAATCGAAAACCTCTCTTTCGATGTCTGAATCGACGACCGTGCCGGTCGATCTCTATCAGCAACTAACGGCAAGCGGATGTCAGGAATCGAATGTTGGCAACGGCATTTCGGCCGAGCCGTCGCGCGAAGAGTCGAGCCTGGTCGACCTGGTCTTGCTGGCGATCATGTTGGCGTCGCTCGCGCTGGGTTTCTGCTCGTAGTCGACGATGGCGACAGCAGCCGCTTCGTTCGAATTTTGAAATTCGCTTTCTGCCCCGAGAGTGACTGGCGCAAGGCGTGCAAAGCAGGCGAGCCCACGAGATTCGTCGTTGCAACACAACGACGCGACGATTTGAAACCGGACGCACGAAGGCGAAGTTGGATTTTCAAAACACGTTCGTTAGTCCGCGGCTAACTCCTCGGCCACCGAGTGCTCTGGCGGCTTCGTCATCAATGAGACGAGCACGAGTGTCAAGAAACCCAAGGGAATCGTAACCAGGCCGGGTTGGCCGAACGGCACGGGCGAATCGTTGGGATTCAGGCCGTACACGTTGGCATAAGTTGGTCCGCTCAACAGAATCCAGCCTAGCGACGAAACCATGCCAACGAAGACAGCAGCCGTAATGCCCTGCTTCGTCGTCCGCCGCCAAAAGAGTAGCATGACCAATGCGGGCAAATTGGCGGACGCGGCGATGTTAAACGCCCAGCCAACCAGGAAGCTAACGTTAAAGTTCTTGAACAAGATCCCCAACACCATCGCGCCTATCCCCAGGGCGACGGCCGCCGATTTGCCATAGAACACCTTTTTCTCATCGTCCATCTCGATCTTGAAAAAATTCTCGCACAGGTCGTGCGCCACCGCGCCACTACCGGCCATGATCAATCCCGAAACCGTGCCGAGTACCGTGGTGAAGGCGATTGCGGAAATCACGGCGAAGAGCAGATTGCTGAACGAGCGGGCCAATAGCGGCGCCGCCATGTTCGTGTTTGTAACGTCCATGGCGCCGCTGGTCATGGCGCCAAGACCGAGAAAGAGCGTGAGGATATAGAAGAATCCAATCGCAGCAATGCCGACAATCGTACTCTTGCGCGCCGCAGCCTGATCCTTGACCGTGTAATAGCGAATCAAGATGTGGGGCAATGAGGCAGTGCCGCAGAAGAGAGCCAACATGAGCGAGATAAAGTCGAGTTTGTCGACGAACTTCTCCGATTGCACACCTTTGAAGCGCACGCCGGGCACGAGCATTTCGCTGCCCGACCGAATAGTTGGATAAAAAATTCGGTACGCGTTGCCATCGCGGTCGGCCTTCACCTCCTTCTCTTCCGCCCAAGCCACGATCGTCGAATCGTTAAGCGTGGCGAAAAACTGAAACGGCCCCTGCGGCCCCGACTCTTGCTTGCCGCCGGGCAGCTCCATGACCGTGCCCACTGGGCGGAGATCGTTGTCGACCGATTGGAGACGTCCGTTGACGTGTTTCTGTCCGTCGACTTCCGTGATCCATTGCACTGGCGTCCAGTGATTCGAATCGACCACACGATACACGGTTTCGATTCCGTCGGCGTCGGTCGTGCGCACATAGGGCGTTGAAGTTCCCTCAACGCTGCCGAACGCGTCCTCATCGACCTTCAGGTTAGCGTCAGAGCGCAACGCGTCGGGGTCGACCATCGGCGGTCCGGCTTCGGTATGAAATCCGCGGCGCAAAATCCCAATCGCCAGCAAAGTGCAAAAGAATACGAGCATCGAACCTTTGATGAATTGCACCCAAGTCGTGCTCACCATGCCCGCCGTCACAACGATTAGCGTCACGGTTACACCGACGATGATCACGCCGGCCGCGTGCGGCAATCCCAACAGCGGTGTAATCAGGGCGCCGGCGCCGACCATTTGCGGAATTAAATAGAATACCGAGACCACGAGCGTAGAAATGGCGACAGCCAGTTTAATCCCGCGCGAGTCAAAGCGACTGTCGAGCGCGTCGGCGAACGTGAACTTGCCCAGCCGTTTGATCGGCTCCGCAATGACAAACAACGCGACGACCCAGCCGGCAAGATAACCAATCGAATAGAGAAACCCATCGTA
>JAGQOS010000549.1 GCA_020427265.1 Planctomycetales bacterium | reverse complement strand
TTGCGGCTCAAGCGGCGGGTGTATTTGGAGGAATATCGTTTTCGCATGGACGGACCGCCACAGCATATCGCGGCCATTTCCCCCGTGCGTGCTCCGGTGTCGTTGAGCAAGGAGAAATCTGCACCGCTCTCCTATGCCGACCGCACCTAACCGCCTCGCCCGGCGGCGAGCAGCATTGCGGAAGGCGGCCGCGTGCATGTGCTGCTTATGCATCTTTTCTTGTTGCCGCAATTGATGATCGACGATGAATCCACTCAACGCATTCACGGTCGATGTCGAAGATTACTTTCAAGTGTCGGCCTTCGAACGCGACATTCGTCGTTCGGCATGGCCGGACTTCGAGAGCCGCGTCGAGCGCAACACGCAGCGTCTGCTTGAACTCTTAGAACGCTTCGACGTGAAGGCGACCTTTTTCATCCTGGGATGGATTGCCGAGAAGTTGCCTTCGCTCGTGGCGTCGATCCATGCGGCCGGCCATGAGATCGGGTCGCATAGCTACTGGCATCGTCTGATCTATGAGCAAACACCGGAGGAGTTTCGCGAGGACCTGCGTCGCAGCAAGCAAGCCCTGGAAGCCGTTACCGGAGCGGCCGTGCGCATCTACCGCGCGCCGAGTTTCTCGATCACATCGGCATCGGCTTGGGCGCTTGATGTTTTGGCGGAGGAAGGCTTCACGATCGACTCCAGCATATTCCCTGTGCGTCATGACCGGTACGGAATTCGCGATGCGAATTACCAGCCGCACGAGCTTAAAACCCAATCGGGTAGCCTATGGGAAGCGCCGCCCACGGTGTTTCGATGCTGTGGCATGCATGTGCCTGTGGCCGGCGGTGGATATTTCCGGTTGTACCCATTGTCCGTCACACGCTACTGCCTGCGACACGTGAACCGAACCGAGAATCGCCCCGTAATATTCTACGTTCACCCTTGGGAAATTGATCCCGATCAACCCCGGTTGCAGGCGGGGTCGCGCCTGACTCGCGCACGCCATTATGTCAATTTGAGCAAGACCGAGTACAAGCTGGAACAGTTGCTGCGAATGTTTCGATTTGGCCGGTTAGGCGAAGTAGTTGAACAATGCGCAACTGGCGCGATTGCTGCGGCATAACCCCGTGTTTTGCGGGGTAAATCGATGCTTGGGGAACCTCGTCTCCTTGCTAAAAATGTACGTGTAATCTACGATTAAATCTAACGATGCGTCCGCTCGTAAAGCATTTCTCCCACGAGCTTTTACTTTTTGATTAGACGGTCGTTTTTCATTTTTTAAGCGAAATTGGGGATGAGTTCTGCACCCCACGAGGACGGAGTCTGCGCAGAGAGTCCGTCTTTGCATGCACAATGAGTATCGCCGAATCTATGTCTGAAGACGCTGCTTTGGGACGTTCGCGAACCGCTCCCAACGGGCGGCCGCTACGCACGGTCATTCAACCGAAACGCCGTTGGAGTTGGAACGACGTTCAGGAGATTTGGCGTTATCGATCGCTGTTCTATTTTCTGGTCGTTCGCGACATTAAGGTTCGCTACAAGCAAACTGCCCTCGGCGCTGCCTGGGCGATTTTGCCAACGCTCGCCACGATGGTGGTTCTGACTTTTGTCTTCGGACACATGCTGAAACTGGAAGATAAAATTCCCAGCAATGTGCCCTACCCGGTGTTTGTCTTTGTTGGTCTCTTGCCTTGGAATCTCTTCGCCACTTCGCTGACCATCGCTGGCAACAGCCTCATCGGCTCTAGCAATCTGATCTCGAAAATCTACTTCCCGCGCATCATCATCCCCTTGGCCTCGATGGGCGGCAGCCTGCTCGACTTCACCGTCGGCTTGGTCGTGCTAGCGGTACTGATGGCCTGTTACGGAATCGCGCCGACGTTCGGAATTGTCTTGCTTCCGGTCATGCTCGTGCTGTTGGTCATGGCCGCCATGACAGTTGGCATTGGCATCGCCGCCACAACGATCCGTTATCGCGACGTCAAGCAAGTCACGCCGTTCGTCGTGCGTATCGGGTTCTATCTGACACCCGTCATCTATCCGATTACGATCGTGCCCGCAGAGTATCGATGGGTTACCTTTCTGAATCCGCTGGTCGGTCTCATCGACGGGTTTAAGTATTGCCTGCTTGGCGAATCATTCGACTGGCGCTCGCTTGGCGTCGCTGGCGCGATGGTCGTCGTCGGGTTCGTCGTTAGCTTGTGGTATTTCCGTCGCACTGAAGCATCGATTGCTGACCTAATCTAAGCCCGCATGTCATCACACGCCGCCGTACGCGTCGAAAACCTGTCGAAAGTCTATCGCGTCGATGTCTCCAACTCCGCCCGCAAGGGTGCTACGGGGTGGTTCGACACGCTCGTGCGAAACCCGCTGCATAAACTCCGCCACGGTGCGACCCATGGCATGCATACGGAAGAGTTTTTTGCGCTCGACGATATTAACTTCGAACTGGCCGAAGGCGAGGTGCTCGGCATTGTTGGCCGGAACGGTGCGGGCAAGTCGACCTTATTAAAAATCCTCTCACGTATCACAGAGCCAACGCGTGGCAAGGCCGAAATCATCGGTCGCGTGGGAAGTTTGCTCGAGGTCGGGACCGGTTTTCACAACGAATTAACGGGCCGAGAAAACGTCTTTCTCAACGCGTCCATCTTGGGAATGAGTCGTCGCGAGATCCAGCGGCGGTACGACAGTATCGTCGAGTTTTCCGGGGTCGAGCGTTTTATGGACACGCCCGTAAAGAGATACTCCAGTGGCATGCGCGTGCGTTTGGCGTTTGCTGTCGCGGCGCATATCGATCCGGAAGTCATGATCGTCGATGAAGTGCTGGCCGTGGGCGATGCCGAGTTTCAGAAAAAAGCAGTCGGTAAGATGAAGGCCGTCAGTCAAGGCGAAGGGCGTACGGTGTTGTTTGTCAGCCACAATATGGCCTCCATCCAGAATCTCTGCACCCAGACCATGATCATGGATAAAGGGCGCCTCGACTATATCGGGATCACCTCCGAAGCCAT
>JAGQOS010000548.1 GCA_020427265.1 Planctomycetales bacterium | reverse complement strand
ATAAAATCCCCATGAGAACGGCCCGCAGCCACAAGGTAATCATCGGGATATAACCTGTTTTTCTTTAGAATCTCGCAAATTTCGTTGGCAAACTAAGCATGTCTCAAATCGCCAAACTCGCGTTGGAAGATGGAACGGTCTACCTGGGCAAGTCGTACGGAGCCGACGGCGAAGTCGACGGCGAAGTCTGTTTCAACACGTCGATGACCGGGTATCAGGAGATCCTGACCGATCCGAGTTACCGCGGTCAGATCGTGACCATGACCTATCCCGAGATTGGCAATTATGGTGTCAACGAAGAGGATATCGAGAGTTGGCAAATGCACCTGGCCGGCTTTATTGTGCGACAAGGAAGCCGGCGCGCCAGCAATTTCCGCAGTGAACAGCGACTGAGCGACTATTTGCGCGCCGCGGGTATTCCTGCGATTGAAGGAATCGACACGCGAGCGCTCGTGCGACGTTTACGCACGCACGGTTCGATGAAAGGTGTGCTTTCAACCACCGACCTCGACGACGCTAGCCTGGTGGCCAAGGCGAACGCTTCGCCCGGACTTGTTGGTCGAGACCTGGTGCGAGAAGTGCTCCCGGCCGAATCGCGCCAGTGGGAAGAGAAGGTCAGTTCCTGGACGTATCTCTCGCCCGAAGACGCGGCACCGGCGGCAAATTCGCCGCATGTCGTGGCGCTCGATTTTGGAATGAAGTGGAATATTCCCCGCCACTTGCGCACCCTCGGGGCAAGGGTTACGCTCTTGCCGGGAACAGCTAAAGCGAGCGAGATCTTGGCGCTTCAGCCTGATGGCGTGTTTCTCTCCAACGGCCCAGGCGACCCCGAACCGCTCGATTACGCAATCGGCACGATTCGCGAGCTGATAGGAAAAACGCCGATTTTCGGTATCTGCCTCGGGCATCAACTCCTTTCGTTGGCGTGTGGCGCGAAGACATTCAAAATGAAATTTGGCCACCGGGGCGCCAATCAGCCGGTGATGAACCATGAAACGGGGCTCGTCGAGATCACGTCGCAAAACCACGGCTTCGCCGTGGATCGCGATTCGTTGCCGGCCGATCTCGAAGTGACGCACGATAGCCTGAACGACCAAACGGTCGAGGGAGTGCGGCATCGCTCCGAGCCGGCTTTCAGCGTGCAGTACCACCCCGAAGCAAGCGCCGGGCCGCACGACAGCCACTATCTATTCCAGAATTTCTTGAAAATGCTCGCCTAAAACTGGTCTGGGCGACTATTGCGGTGCAAGCCGTTTGGGGTACAATCGCCACGTGATCGTTGGGGCGGCTCGGTAACTGATTTGCCGTGCCCGCGAGAGCGTGGTTGATTCCGCAATCGAATCGTCGGAGGCCGCATGCCCGAAGAAAACCCCTATGCCGCACCGGTTGCTGATTTTTCGGGGATCGATGTCGATGCAACACAGCCCGATAAACTTCGGATTGCATCGCAGGGCAAGCGATTCGCCAATCTGATCGTCGATCAGTTCGCCTACTACGTGTTCTCTTTCTTGGTCGGACTGGTCATGGCC
The DNA here is from genome assembly GCA_020427265.1 of Planctomycetales bacterium. GTDB lineage: Bacteria > Planctomycetota > Planctomycetia > Pirellulales > JAGQOS01 > JAGQOS01. The sequence goes on along the minus strand of JAGQOS010000548.1, from coordinate 1,471 downwards.
CTGGTGGGCGCGGTCGACGTGTTAGACAGTATCCCCGACCTGGTGTTTGGAATTCTGGTGATGCTGGTTTATTTTGTTCCACAAGAGGCTATCTTCGGACGTACGTTAGGAAAACTCATCACGGGAACGAAGGTTGTTGATGTCCAGGGACGCTCGCCGACGTTCGGCCAAGTGATTGGGCGCACGTTGGCTCGCATGATCCCGTTCGAGGCGTTTTCATTCTTCGGCGGCAAGGGGTATCCGGTAGGCTGGCACGACAGCCTCTCAAAAACTCGGGTCGTCACAACACGTTGAATGGAATTTCGTATTAGACAACTCCCATGCAAGTCGAGTTAGTCAGCGTCAATACGGCTGATAGTCTGCGGCTCGATGGCGCACTGCATCGTTGCGCGACAGTGAACGAAGGCGCGGCGCCAAGTGCGGTGGTGTGCCTGCATGGCGTGGGAGGAAATTTCTACGCCTCGCGTTTGCAAAGCCGGCTCACGCCGAGTTTTATTTCGCGGCGAAATAGCGTCTTGTGGGGAAACACGCGAGGACGCGATAGCGTTTACGGAGCGTCGCTGGCGGGACGCTGGACTCGTCTAGGTGCGGCCTATGAAATTGTCGACGATTGCCGTTTCGACATTGCTGCGTGGATCACATGGCTGCGAGAGGAGGGATTCGCAGAAGTCGGGTTATTCGGCCATAGTCTTGGCGCAGTCAAAGCGATTCATTATGCGGCGAACAATCCGGCCACTGTGCCCGACTTTATCGTGGCCGCATCGCCACCCCGGCTCTCGTACCAGGCCTACACGGCGGCCGATAGCCCGGGTTTCAGCGAAGTCGTGCGCGAAGCCCAGCGATTGCAGAGCGAGGGACGTGGCCAACAACTAATCGAAGCTACCTTCCCCACGCCGATGCTGATTTCGGCGGAAACGTATGTCGACAAGTACGGGCCCGGCGAGAGATACAATATTGTGCGGCAAATCGACCGGCTAACGTGTCCGACGTTGATCTCCTACGGCGCGTTGGAACTTGCCTCGGGCAATCCAGCCTTTGCAGGTTTGCCCGCAGCACTACGAAAGGCGGCAGGCGACGCAGAATTGCATCTCATCGAAATCGCCGACGCGGACCATTTTTACACAGGAACCGATCAACATCTTGCTGCTGCGGTGTCGGATTGGCTGCAGCCGCGCAATGGGAACGCAAATGCCGCGAGTTAGGCTGACGGTGGCCAAAAAACCTGCTCTCGGCGGCAAAAACCAAAAAGCTTGGATCTGGCCAACGAGACGTTTATAATCTGGCGTACTTCGTCGGGTCGCGCGAGATGCTCGCGTGGCAGCCCGCTGTCATTGCTGAGTGTCGATTGAAAAGTGCGGCGTGACCGACAGTATCCTGCCTTAGCCTAAAATTCCCACCTCGTTCTAGGAGCCATTCTCCATGCGACAGTCGGCTGAAAACGATTCCGCGTCGAACCCTTCAATTGTGCGCT
>JAGQOS010000547.1 GCA_020427265.1 Planctomycetales bacterium | reverse complement strand
GGCCGCATCGATGATGTGATCAACGTGTCGGGGCATCGGCTCAGCACGATCGAAGTTGAAAGCGCATTGGTCAGCCATCCGAACGTGGCCGAGTCGGCGGCTGTGGGCCGGCCCGATGAGATCAAGGGGCAGGCCATCGCCGTCTTCGTCACGTTGCGCAATGCCGAACCTAGCGAAGAGTTGATGCAGGAGCTTCGCCAGCACGTGCGCAAAGAAATCGGCGCGCTGGCGCAGCCCGACGACATCCGGTTCACCAATGCCCTGCCCAAAACGCGCAGCGGCAAAATCATGCGGCGGCTGCTCCGCGATATCGCATCGGGAAAAGAAACCGTCGGCGACACGACGACTCTCGAAGATTACACCGTACTCGCCAAATTGCGAGAAAAGGACGAGTAGCAAGCCCTCTCTGCCAAGCGTCAAATGCCACCGCCGGGCAGCTCGCTCGCTTCGGTCAGATTTTCGCCCAGTGAAACGAGTAGCCGTTTGCCGTCGGCCTCGAGTTCCACGGAACGTGCGGAGATGCGGATGACTGTCGCCTGAACGCTGCCGACATCCACCCGGTCGCCGAGTGTCAGCCTCTCGATGCGGTCGTTCGTGCGATCGTGGAGCCACATTTGCCATTGCTCACCCGTTTGGATCGTGCTAATCAAATAGGCGTATTTTGCACGATCGAAGCTCGGTTTCGGCTTCTCGCTCGGCACAACGATCTTTTCCGGCGGTGGCGGCTCAACAACCCGGATGGCGACGCGCTGCGTTGCCGCCTTCGCGGGATAACCGTCGTCGGTCACGCGTAGCTCGATCGCATACGAGCCGACATCCTTGGGTGTCCAACGGAAACGCCCGCTTGTTGTCTCGAAGTTCGCGCCGTCGGGGATGCCATCGACGAGCGACCAGCGAAGTTTGTCGAGTTCGTCCGCATCCTCCGCCTTCGGCTCGATGGCGACGCTCTTGCCGAGTTCGATCTGAATATCGCTAATCTTGGCCAAACGGGGCGCGTTGTTTTCCGGTGCGAAGAGATTTCGCTCGAAGATATCGCGTGTGGCCTGCTCGAGATTGTCTGCCGAAATGCGCGCCTGCGCGATCTCCGGAAGTGTATCGCGCTCGGTCACGCCCGGCAGCGACATCGCCTGCACCAGAAGCGAGATGTCCAGGTCCTTCGTCCCTTCCAGCGGTCGCACCTGAAGCTGACGAATCTGGTGCAGGAAATCGACGTAATAGAACGAGCCGAGAAGCGCTGTGAATTGCCCCAGATTTCCCACGCCACGAATTGAAAACGCAATCGGCGTTCCCGCGCGGCTTGCCGAACGTCCGCTCACCGGGTCGACGCTCCATTGACGGAGCCCCGCCTTTTCCAATCTCTCGAAAAGCCATTCCTGGTAGCGATCCTGGGCAAGCTGAATGTCTGCCGGCAGGGCATGTTTCTCCATTTCGCCGATCAATCGCCGCGCCTTGGCGCCCAAGCGGATCTGCCTTTCCTGCTGCTCGATCTCTTGTTCCAACTCGGCAATGCGATCCAATCGCGGATCTTCCGAAAACAAAGCCGAAACGACAAACGAGCCGAGCGCCAACAAGCTCATTGCCCCAACCAAGATCAGCAAGATGCGTTCGCGTCGAGTCATGGCTTGGGCTCCGCGGCCGGGGGCGTCGCCGTGTGGTCGACCGGTTGAATTTCCACGCGTTCACTGAAGGTCCAGCGGTACTTTGTGCGTTTTTCGTCTTCCTGGCTGCCGCTGCCGTAGACATCGTGTGTCGCGTCGCGGAGCGAGCGTTCCATCGAGATTACCGTCGAAGCATCGGCGGCGTAGCCGTCGAGTCGCATCTGGCCGCCGCCGTCGCGCTGCGCGCTGCCGAGCAAATGCGTAACGATCGCTTGCGATGTCGGGGGGAATTCTTTCGAAGTGCGCGCCAGTTCGGCAACCCAGTTGATGTCGCCGCTCTGCCACTGCTGCAGCCCCGCAAGGTCCTGTTGGCTCTCTCGAGCGCTGTTCAGTTGCTTTTCGAGCCGGGCGGATTTCGTTTGTAGGGCCTTGAGCCGGTCATCGATGTCGGCCGAATTCGACCACACCAAGTATCCCGCCACGGCCGCAATCGAAACCGCCGCCCCTACGGCGAGCCCGTACAGCCGACGCTGGTCCGGCGGCGCCGGCCGACGGCGGGGATTGAGGAAATCGATCGCATGCCGGGTTCCCGAGGCTTCGCTGAGCAGCAGGCCCAGCAGCGGCGCGAAGCGGCCGGGATGTGGAGGCAACGCGCGACGTAACGGACGGGCCAGCGTGCAAACCGAAAACGGGTCGAATCGTTCGACCGGAAGCCCCAACTGCTCAGCGATGCGAAGTTCGATTGCCGTATGGTCATCACCCGCACCGCAAAGAACCACGCGTTCCACCTGCCGGCCCTGCAATTGGTTGCGTGCCGCCAGGATCGTGCGCCGGATTTCGCCGAGCAAGGCATCGGCGCGCATGTCGCTGCCAACTTCGGCCGTCAATCGCGTGGTGCGCGTAAACACGACCGTATCGCCGCTGAGCACGGTCAGGTCGACGTCTTCTGCAAGAGGATCGATCAATAGGCGCACACCGGCCGACGAGGGTTCGGCTCGCTTGACGAGGGCCGCCGCGGCGCAGGACCGCAGGACGAGGGAATTGAGTTGGCATTGCGCTGCGTCGCAAGTGCGCCGAATCTGTTCGATGGTCTCAGACGCCACGGCCGCCGCCAACACGGTGCGTGAATCGCCGGCTTCTTCGTCCAGGGTGAAAAAGTCGAGCGCCCAGTCGTCGTCGATCGTGGTGAAATGACGCGGAGCCTGCAAGCGGACTAGATCGGGAAGTTCGTCGTCGGGAACCGGTGGCACGTTGAATGAGCGCAACTCGATGTTCGATCGCCCTAAGGCAACCAGTGTCTCGGCGCGTTGCGCACCAGCCTTTTCTAATACCTCAGCGAACCGTAGTCCCAGGTCGGCCGGTGTGTTTTCGCTGTTGTGCGGCAGTTCGATGGCGAACGCCTGT
>JAGQOS010000546.1 GCA_020427265.1 Planctomycetales bacterium | reverse complement strand
TTCGGGAATGTCGTACCAGCTCGTCTCTTCCGCTTACGATTCACTCGCTTCTTCGGCTGCATCCGCTTCGCTCGCGTTCGAGTTCGCATGCGTTTCGGCCGGCGTCTCTTCGGTTGTAGCTGGTTCCTCCTCGGCAGCTTCTTCCTCTTCTTCCTCGGCTGGCGCGGCAGGTTCGTTCTCGGCGGGCGTTTCCGCACTCGCCTCAGGCCCCGCCGCTACGTCCTGCGGCTCCGAAGCACCTTCGGTCGGCTCGTCGGCTACATCGGCGGCGGGAGTCTCGCTTGCTTCCTGGGCTCGATCACTGCCGGGCGCGGCCCCTTCATCGCGCGGGCGGCAACCGGCGACCACGACGAGAACAAGGCAGACGATCGAACTGGTCAACATCCATGGCAATTTACACATTGAATTATCCTTTCAGGAAAATTAGTCCTTCTTCACCGGACGCGGACCTTTCGAGACCGGACGCGGCGTTTTTTTAACGGGTCGCGGCCCGGGCGCGGCCGAGCGGGGCGCCGGCGCCGGGTCGGCAGGTGGAACAAAATCGGCGCCCGGGATTTCGAGCGCCGTGCCAGCTTGCGAAGTCGCGGACGACTTGCCTTTGCCGCGTTTTTTCTTCTTGCGATTCTCCATGTGCGCATCCGACGTGCGGCCGATGATCACGACTGCGACCACGGCGATAATCGCCATGACTGCGAAAAGAAAAACCAACACGCCAAAGACGGTTCCCAGAAATCCTTCCTGCCGCGCGCCATACGACCAGGATACATAGCTGAGGATGGCGGAAATGAAAGCCAGCGCTACGGTAATCGCCAACGACTTCTGTTTCGTATTCAAGGCCTCGCTCCCCGCCCGTAGCGGCTTCCGCTCGCGTATGATCTCTCAAAATCGAGCCGTGTATTCTACGCTCTCTCGCCCGTGGATTCCACCCGCTCCGATGGCGTCTCGCTAGCAACGGGCCCCAGCCCGCAGGGCGGCCATACGCGGCTAGTTTTCCGGGGCATGGGTCTTAATAATCTCCCAGGCTTCTTGCGGGGTTTCCGCGTAGTGCACGAGTTGCAAGTGTTCGTCGGCAATCACGCCTTCGTCGGCTAGGAATTGAAAGTCGATCACGCGCTGCCAGTAGTCGCGCCCGTAGAGGACAATCGGGATCTCTTGCATGCGCTGGGTTTGGCGGAGCGTGAGCGCGTCGAATAATTCGTCGAGCGTGCCGAAACCGCCGGGAAAAACAATCAAGGCCTTGGCTCGCATCAGGAAGTGCATCTTCCGCAGTGCGAAGTAGTGAAACTGAAAACAGAGCCGCGGCGTGATGTACGGATTGGGAACCTGCTCGTGCGGCAATGTGATGTTGAGGCCGATCGATTTGGAGCCGGCCTCGTACGCGCCGCGATTGGCCGCTTCCATAATTCCCGGTCCGCCCCCGGTCGTAACGACGTATTCGCATTGGCCACCGTTCTGGCAGGAGTCGGCAACCAGGCGGGCGAACTCACGGGCCGCATCGTAGTAATAGCTCTTGGCCGCCACGCGCTCCGCACGCTCCAAGGCGCGCCGCGCTGCGGGGTCGTCGGGCGTTTGTGCGAGTTGCTTGCGCGCGCCGGCCAGTCGAATCTCGGCCGCCGGCCTCTCGACAATCTGTGTGCCACCGAAGACAACAATCGTGGAGTGCACGTTTTCGTCTTCCAGATACTTCTCGACTTTGAGCAGTTCCAACTGCATGCGCACGGGACGTTGCTCGTCGCGCGCAAGAAATTCGACATCTTGCTCCGCCAATTGGTAGGTTGGCGAGGCGAGAATGGCGGCCAAGTTCTGTTCTTCGTAGCGGGGCACGATCTTCTCCGCGGCGTCTGAACGCCTGGTTGCAGGGACTACAGCTCGACAACCTCGCCGAGCGAGGGAATGTGGACGTTCCATTGACGCGTCCGACGCAGCGTGGCGGCAAAATCTTCGGCGCTTTCTTTTTCGCCGTGCGTTAGAAACACCTGCTTGGGCGCAGGCAACGGCTTGAGCCAGCGCAGCAATTCGCTACGCCCCGCGTGGCCGCTCAAGCCCGGAACGCGCGCCACGGCCGCGCGGTTCGGAATATCCTGCCCGTGGATGCGCACGGTCGGTTTGCCGTCTTGAATCGTGCGACCGCGCGTGCCTTCCGCCATGAAGCCGCCCAACAAGATCGTGTTCGCCGGATCCGGCAGCCGCTGTTTCAAATGATGCAGGATGCGTCCGCCGGTCATCATGCCCGACGAGGAAATGATGACGGCCGGTCCCTTCACGTGATTGAGCCGCTTCGATTGCTCGGTGCTCGACGACAAATGGACGTTCGGCCCTTTGAGCACACTGTGGCGACCGGCAAGCTCACCTTCGGCCAGATCGTGGTCTTCACGATGATCGTAGTAGATGTGCGTGGCGTTCACGGCCATGGGGCTATCGAGAAACACGGGTATGCGCGGCACGCGCTTCGAATGGATCAGCAGTTGCAGCAGGTAGATGAACTGTTGCGCCCGGCCCACGGAAAACGACGCGATGAGCATCACGCCTCCCCGCTTGGCCGCCGCGTTGACCGCTTCGGCCAGCCCCTCGAGCAGATCGCCGGCAGGGTGATCGCGGTTGCCATACGTGCTTTCGCAAACGAGCACATCGCACGCCGGCGGCGGCGCCGGATCGTGGTACAGCGGCGCGTCGTAACGTCCTACGTCGCCCGAGAACAGGATGCGCAACGGCGGGTCCTGGTTGCGCACTTCCACTTCGATCATGTTCGAACCAAGCAGATGGCCGGCGTCATGCAGCCGCACCCAAATTGGCTCGGCGGGCGAAAACCATTCGCCGCGTTTCACGCGACGAAAACGGCGCAACGACTGTTCGGCATCTTCCTGCGTGTAAAGCGGCAATGCCGGTTTGTGTTTCGTGAACTTCTTGCGATTGGCGTACTCGGCATCGCGCTCCTGGTTCACTGCCGAGTCGAGCAGAATCAAACGCCCCAACTCTTCGGTGGCTGGTGTGCAATACACCCAATTTCGAAAGCCCTCCTT
>JAGQOS010000545.1 GCA_020427265.1 Planctomycetales bacterium | reverse complement strand
GACGCCGCCTTCGGTATCGAAGGCATGATTCCCTTCAATCCCTTTCCTCGCGAAATGGCGGTTGCGTATTTCGAGTGGGGATTGAACTGGTGCGTTGCGAATCTCGCCAATCACCTGTTTCTAATGCACGCCGCCACGCTGGAGCGCAACGGCCACGCGGTGATCATCGCTGGCCTCTCGGGTGCCGGCAAGAGCACGCTGGCGGCCGGGCTCGCATTCGACGGCTGGAGATTACTCTCCGACGAATTCGCATTGCTTTCGCCGGCCAGCATGCAACTTTCCGCACTGGCCCGGCCGATTAGTTTGAAAAACGAATCGATCGATCTGATCTCAGCTCGCAAGCCCAATGCCGTTTGGGGGCCTCCCAGCGTTGGAGAGCGAAAGGGGCTCATTCGGCACTTGCGACCCGAGCGGACCTGGATCGATAGAGTTGCTGAGCCGGCCACACCTGCCTGGCTGCTGCTGCTCGACTTCCAATCAGCAGCGGCGCCGCAACTCAAGCCGGTCGCCAAAGGCGCCATGATGATGCAATTGATTCCGCATGCGTTCAACTACTACATGCTGGGGCAACGCGGGTTTCAGGCCTTGGGCGAACTGGTCGATCGATGCGAATGCTTTCGCTTTACCTACGGTGATCTTGATGCCGGAATTACTGCTTTGCGCCAACTGAGTGAATCGCATGACAACGCTTCCTAGCCCGTTGCTCGCCGTGCTGCGCACGACGAAGCTCCTCGCCGAGTTGTCGCTCTCCGACTGGGATCGGCTGTTGGTCGATGCGCGCGAAACGCGGCTGCTGGGCTCGCTCGTTGCGGAAGTGGATCGCCTGGGCGTCGCCGATCGGCTACCAACGCAGATCGCCTGGCATTTGGAAGCATCGCGGGTGGAGAACGCCCGCCATGAACAGATTACGCGATACGAAACTGCGTGCCTTGCCCGCACGTTGAAAGACATCGACACCCCGATCATCTTGCTCAAGGGCGCCGCCTATCGGCTTCTCGATCTCCCCCCCGCCGCTGGACGAATCTCCGGTGATTTGGATCTGCTGGTGCGTCGCGAGCGGCTGGCCGAGGTCGAAACCGCACTGCGCGCCGACGGCTGGGTCGAGGGTGAAATGGACGAACGTCAGCAAGCCTATTATCGCCATTGGATGCACGAGATCCCCCCGCTCATGCATCGCGAGCGCGGGACGAAGCTCGACGTGCACCATAACATCCTGCCGGCAACCGATAATCTGCAGGTGGATCCTGCGAAGCTGCTCGACGCGGCCACGCCGATTTCCGGCCATGAGCGTCTGTTCGCGCTCTCGCCGGCCGACATGGTGCTGCACGGCGCCGCGCATCTGTTTCGCAATGGCCATTACGAAGCGGGGTTGCGCGATTTGGTCGATTTCGATCGACTGCTTCGCCATTTCAGCACCGATCCGACCTTTTGCGAAGCGTTGGCGCGCCGCGCGAGCGAGCTTCAACTCGGCCTGCCGTTGGCCTTAGCATTGCGCTACGCACAACAGATTCTGACAACGGAAGTCCCGGCGGCATTAAAGAGCGTCGCGCGGCAGCAGCAACCTAATCTGCTGCTACTCGCCGCTCTCGATCGCCTGGTGCCAAAAGCGGTGCTGCCTCCGGCGCGACAGAGAGTCGACCGTTTGCGTTTGGCCTCGCATTGGATTCTGGCTCGCTATCCCTTGAGCCTTTGGAAAAAGTCCGTGCTGCCGAAAGTCCAGCGGATCATGTTGCCGGCCCGGCCCAAGGAGCGTGCGTCGAACTAGAGCATAGCTAACATGAAGTTACGCGGCGTTCATGGCTGCCGCGCGGTTCTCTGTTGCACGTCGACGGCCCAAGCCGGCGTTTCGCTCAAATAGGCTTCGACATACTTGCGCCGCGAAAAGTAATACCAGGCGTTGCCGCCCTGAAACACGACGCTCAGAGCGATCACCGAGGTGTAGAGAACGACGATAACCATTTGAACCAACTGCTCCAACTCGTCGGCATTCAATACTTCGCGCAATTCGGGGTTGTCGTTGATTTCCTTGCTGAAGAGACTTTCTTCGCCAAGCCCAACATACATCGACCAGACCGAATAAATGATGATGACCCCTAACAATCCCAATTGATTCCACCCCAGCAGCCGCGTGGCCGATGGGTCGAATTGCAGCAATCGTTTGCGGCCTTGGAACTCGTGATAGGCGACAATCGCCAGGCCGCCAGTAACGAACAGACCAGACAGACTGAAGACGGCGAACGGCGCCGACAGCGCGGCAAAGATCGCCGTGGCCCAACCGTTGAATGAAGCGACACCGGCCGCGCGCCGAACTTTGGCGCTCCGCTGTGTGGCGAGATCCAGCTCGCGCCGATGCTCGTCGGAAAGCGGGCTCTTGGTTTCGGGAACGATCGTGGCGGTTTCCATGGCTCGTTGTCGGGTTACGAACGAAGAATTCCCTCTCGCAGCTTTCAGCGAACCGCGGCCAAAGTGTACCTCGCGATTGGCAAGCCGGCAAATCACCTGCCGGGATCGCGTCGCTCTCAAAATGCGCGTTCCTGCCAGGAATCGGTAAATCGGCACGATCGGCCCGAATCGGCAATTTCTTTACTCGCCAGGCCACGACACCTATAATTGCCACCGTTTGAGCGAAGCAAATCAACCGGGAGGTAATCGAGCATGCGAATACGTTACACGGCCTTGGCCATAGCGGCACTATTTTCCTGTGGGGTAGCGATGGGTGGCGAATTGAAAGTTGGCGACGCGGCCCCCGAGTTCGAGTTGCCCGGCAGTGACGGCAAGACGTACAAACTGTCGGATTTCCATGGCAAGCAAGATGTGGTCATTGCCTGGTTTCCCAAGGCATTTACTGGCGGATGCACGAAAGAATGCGAATCGTTCCGAGACGACGGCTCAGCACTGCGCAAGTTCAACGTCGCCTATTTCACGGCCAGTTGTGATACGGCCGAACTCAACAAGAAGTTCGCGGAGTCGCTCTCGGTCGACTACCCGATCCTGAGCGATCCTGGCAAGAAAGTGGCCGAAGCC
>JAGQOS010000544.1 GCA_020427265.1 Planctomycetales bacterium | reverse complement strand
GCCAGAAGTTACCTGCGGCGTCTGACCTGGCAAGGCTCACAACAGCGCTATCCACAAGGCATCCCCGACTCCGTACGCAAGCTCGTCGAGCATGAGTTGGCGCTGATCGAAGACTTACATTACGAGGCCTACTTTCTCACGGTTTGGGATCTCGTTCGCTTCGCGCGCCAACGCGAAATTTTGTGCCAGGGTCGCGGCAGCGCGGCAAACTCGGCTGTTTGTTATTGTCTCGGTGTCACGGCGGTCGATCCAGAGAAGATGGACGTGCTGTTCGAGCGGTTCGTTAGCCGCGAGCGTAACGAAGCCCCGGATATCGACGTCGACTTCGAGCACGAACGTCGCGAAGAGGTGCTGCAATACCTTTACGAAAAATATGGCCGTGAACGCACCGGCATGACGGCCGAAGTGATCAGCTACCGTCCTCGCTCGGCCGTGCGCGATGTGGGTAAGGCGCTGGGACTGTCGCTCGATCGTGTCGATGCGTTGGCCAAAAATCTCGAAGGCTACAGCCGCGAGCCCAAGCTTGCCGAGCGCTGCCGCACCTCGGGTATCGACCCGGAAAGCCGCACAGGCCGGCAACTCATCTCGCTGGTGGAACAACTCATCGGCTTCCCGCGGCATTTGTCGCAACATGTAGGCGGCATGGTAATGACCGAAGGGCCGTTGTGCGAAATGGTTCCTATCGAAAATGCGGCCATGCCAGGCCGCACAGTGATCGAGTGGAACAAAGACGACCTGGATGAACTCGGCATCCTTAAGGTCGACTGCCTGGCGCTCGGCATGCTTACGGCGATCGCCAAGTGCTTCGCCCTGATCAAGCGACATACCGGCCGCGAACTGACTTTGGCCAATCTGCCGGCGGAAGACCCGCTGGTGTACGAGATGATTTCTCGCGCCGACACGATGGGTGTGTTTCAGATCGAAAGCCGGGCGCAGATGAGCATGCTGCCTCGGCTGCGGCCGCGCGAGTTTTACGATCTGGTGATCGAAGTCGCCATCGTCCGCCCCGGGCCCATTCAAGGCAACATGGTGCATCCCTATTTGCGCCGCCGTAATGGCGAAGAGCCGGTCGCGTATCCCAACGACGCAATTCGCGATGTGTTGCACAAAACGCTTGGCGTGCCGCTATTCCAGGAGCAAGCCATGCGGCTGGCGGTTGTGGCAGCCGGCTTTTCACCGGGCGAAGCCGATCAATTACGCCGAGCGATGGGCGCCTGGCGGCGGCCGGGCGTAATCGATCGGTTTCGTGTCAAACTACTCGAAGGCATGCGTGCACGCGGGTTGCCAAATGAGTTCGCTGAACATGTTTTCACCCAGATCCGCGGCTTTGGCGAATACGGCTTTCCCGAATCGCATGCGGCCAGCTTCGCGCTGCTGGTTTACGTTTCGGCCTGGCTGAAACGCCATCATCCCGCGGCCTTCTGTGCGGCGCTGATCAACAGCCAACCGATGGGTTTCTATGCCCCGGCCCAACTGGTGCGCAACGCGATCGAGCACGGCGTGGCAGTCCGTCCGGTCGACGTGAACGCCAGCGAGTGGCATTGCACACTGGAGGATTGGAATGACAAAGACGACGTTCCCAGGCGGAGTTCTGAATCCCACATGCCACCTTCCACACTCGCTTTGCGTTTGGGTCTGCGCATGGTCCTGGGACTTTCCGCAGGCGACGCCGAGGCACTTGTTACCGCGCGGCGGGCGGGACCGTTCCTTTCGCTCGACGATTTCACCCGTCGCACGCGTCTGCCGGCGGCCGCTGTCGAACGCTTGGCAGCGGCCGACGCGTTTGCGTCGTTGGCGGTCGATCGGCGCGGCGCGCTGTGGCAAGCACTCGGTTGCCATGAAGACCCGGCCGCGCGGCCGTTGTTCGCCAACGAGGTCGACGACACGCCGCCACCTGAGACCTTGCCCCGGCTTTCGGAGCAGCAACAGGTATTCGCCGATTATCAAACATCCGGGCTTTCGCTGCGTACGCACCCGGTGGCGTTTTATCGCACTGAGCTCGATACCATGGATGTCGTGGCGGCCGAACAACTTTTGCACTGGCCCGAAGACCGGCCGGCAAGTGTCGCCGGATTGGTGCTCATGCGACAACGGCCAAGCACGGCCAAAGGGATCACGTTCGTAACACTTGAAGATGAAACCGGCACGGCCAATCTGGTGATTCATCAACATATTTGGGAGCACTACTACCGGATCGCCCGCGGAGCCAGCGCCTTGATCGCCCGCGGCCGGCTGGAGCGGAAGTATAACGTCGTGCATCTCGTGGTGCGCCGCCTAGAAGATTTAACGGAACAACTAGAAGCAGTCCGCAACCGTTCACGTGACTTTCGCTGAAGGGCTCCGGCAGGCACTACGGAATGAACCAAATAGAGCGCAATCCCACACAAGAATGCTCCATTCACAACGAATCCAATAGTATGCAGACCCGTTCCAAGCAAAGACCTTCATTGATCGCCGTTGCGGCTGTTGCCGTCTTACTGGTAGCCGGAGCATTTTGCGCAAGTAACATTCGTACGCGCGGACCGTTCGTCATTCGCACGCATGACCGACACGACATTTGGGATGAATCAACGATCACACGTGGCTGGCCAATTGTCTATTACGAATCGAAGACGATTACATGGATTGCGACGCCATTTGGAGGCATCACCTACGGTTGGGCACCGTTCACAGTCGAGAAGAAACCTCAACTCGACTGGCACAATCCGCAATACTTGGCGATCATAGCCAATCTGGTCGTCGGATCGCTAGCGGTTGTTGCTACAGCGTATGCCGCACGGTATTGGGTCAACCATCGTTCCCGACCATTTCAATTCGAACTACGAACACTCTTTCTAATAATGACAGCCGTCGCCCTTGCGATTTCAATGCTCGACGAAGGCGTGCTTCACTGGCCCGCACTATTGTCGGTTCCGCTTGCGATCGGCATCTTGTCGATTCCAATCGCCGCAGGAATTCTGATGCAACAGAGATTCATACGATCGGATCGCAAACTATCGGACTTGCGAGCGCGATTTTCTACGCTACAA
>JAGQOS010000543.1 GCA_020427265.1 Planctomycetales bacterium | reverse complement strand
CATTCGCTCCCCAGGCCATAGGTAACCCAAGCGCCCATGCTTGGGAACCCCGGCAGTGTGTAGCCGGTATTCATCATGAAACAGGCCGGACCGTGTAACGCGGTTTTGCTGTGCATGGAGTAGATGAACGCCATGTCGTCGACGCATTTGGCGAGCCGCGGAAACAGATCGCTCATCCACAATCCCGACGCGCCATGCTGGCGGAACTTCCAATAGCTCGGTTGGCAATTGCCAGGCTTCGAAGCGAAGAACTGCAATGTGCCGTCGGGGTCGAAAGGTTGACCAGCGCGCCTTTCGAGTTCCGGTTTATAGTCGAACGTGTCGACGTGGCTCATGCCGCCGGGGCAAAAGATCTGAATCACCCGCTTGGCCTTGGCTGGATGATGCAACCCAGCCTGGCCCGCTTCGGCCAACATGGCGGCCAACGCCATGCCGCCAAAGCCGCCGGCCGCCGTCTGCAAGAACGCGCGACGCGAAGAAAGTGCAGCGCTTCGTGCCTTTGTGTCTTCGTGCGCGACATTCGTACCTTGGCGCGGACACGATTCGCTCGCAATAGAGCCTCTAATCGACATAGACAAACTCATTCGAATTCAACAAGGTTCTGCAAAGGGCAACCGGGCCTGCGCGGGAGACGAAGGCCGTGGCGGCTGCGGATTCTTGTGGCGAGGGCTCGCGTCCAAAGGCGAGGTTAAACGCCCGGTGTACTTGAGCGGCCGGGGCGCTGCCTGCTTCGCGCTGCAGACGCTCGGCAAAGTAGTTGGCCTGACGCAGCATGAAGTCGTTATTCAACAGCGCCAGTGATTGCAGCGGCGTTGTGGTCGCCAGGCGTTTGGGTGTTAGATTCGCCGGGTCGGGGCAGTCGAGAGTGGCAAGGAATCGGTCGGGCGTGGTGCGTACCAGGTAACGGTAAATGCTCCGCCGCCAGAGCGCCGGCTCGTCGGCTGTGACGTACGTGTATATCGGCGCGTAAGCATCTTGGTACTTGAAGTCTTCGAACCCAGGGCCGCCGCGCTGCAGATTGAGTTTGCCGCTCACGGCCAGTACCGAGTCACGCAGCGCTTCGGCCTCGATACGCCGCGCATTCTGCCGCCACAGCAAACGATTGTTGGCGTCGAGGGCCAAGCCGGGTGCATCGTCGGTATAGCGTGACTGCTGGCGGTAGGTCGCGCTGGTCAGGATCAAACGGTGTATCTCTTTGAGCGACCAGCCGCGGCGCGGCAATTCACCCGCAAGCCAGTCGAGCAGCTTGCCGTGTGTAGGCCGATCACCGCCGAACCCAAAATCACTAGGCGTATTTACAATTCCTTGTCCGAAGTGCCAATGCCAGAGCCGGTTCACAATCACTCGGGTTGTCAGCGGATTGTGAACGTCGGTAATCCAGCGGGCCAGCGCCGCGCGGCGGTCGCCTTCGCTGGTTTCGCGCGTTCCCAGTTCTGAATTCAGCATCGCAAGTGCCGAGAGCGCCGTAGGTGATAGCGGCTCGCCAACGGGCGACTCCGGATCGGCTCGGCGCAGTATGCGTACCTCAGGCACGCTAGATTGGGCGACAAC
This sequence comes from Planctomycetales bacterium, assembly GCA_020427265.1. Taxonomy (GTDB): domain Bacteria; phylum Planctomycetota; class Planctomycetia; order Pirellulales; family JAGQOS01; genus JAGQOS01. The sequence continues at coordinate 1,528 of JAGQOS010000543.1, read as the reverse complement.
ACCGTAAAAATTCGGCGGCTGCCCGAGCACGCGTAGCTGGTTTTCGAATTCGAGCCGTTGCTGACGCAACGAAACAAGACGCTCGCGGTCTGCCGACTGCAGTTCGCGCGGCTGCGCCGGCTTGAGCCGCGGATCACCAAAACCGATCTGATCGTGGCTGTAACCGTTCCCGCCATCGGTGGAAATGAGCGTGAGGAACCGGGTCGTCGACGGCAAGGCGACCTCGACCTCCTGCAAGCCGGCTTTGCGATCGAGTTTTGGATACTCGGCCACTTTCTCGCCGTCGACAAAAATCCACGCATCGGCGTAAAATGAGCCCGCCGCTCCGAAGTAGCCGAGTTGCGACGAGAAGACCAAGTCCCCCTCGCCCGTTGCGGCGCGGATTGCGGCCAGATCGAATGTGATGCCCGCATTCGCGTGTAGGCCGAGCAACGTGTGGCCGCCTTTTGTGAAATCGATACCGCCAAGTTCCGGTGAGTGTTGGCTAGCAACCGGGCCATTGCGAATCATGTCCCAGGCTTCGCCCGATGTGCGCGGCAGGCCGTCAACCTGCAACCCCGTCGAGCTGACGGGAATCTTGGCGGCGCCCTCTTCGCCATTGGGAATGAACACACCATCGATAAAGGCCAAGTCGGATCTGACGAAACGGTTCGCCACAACATTGCCAAGCTTGCCGAAATCTCGCGTTTGTATCTTGGCCGACCGGGCGTCGATTCCTTGGCGAAACTCGCCGTTGCCGAGGCCGTTGCCACCGCCGACGATATCGGCCAAGTCGATCCCTTGTCGTTCGAGCTTGCCGATTTCGAAATCGACTTCATCGCGTTGCCTGGAAAGCTCCTGTTTTTGTGCTTCGTAGCGCTGGCGTGCGGCAGGGCTAACCACACGATCACTGCGTTTCAACCCGGCGAAGACGGCGCGCAGTTGGTAATATTCCTGCTGCGAAATCGGATCGAGCTTGTGGTCGTGGCAACGCGCGCAGTTGATGGTTATGCCCATGGTCGCCGACATCACCTGCGTGACCATGTCGTCTAAGTCGAGCGAGCGCGCGGCGCGGCGTAGCAGCGGGCTTTTGGTCTCTTCCTGTCCAACAAAATCGTAGGGACCGGCGGCGAGAAAGCCAGTGGCGATCACGGCCTGGTCGTCTTCGGGCCACAGCACGTCGCCGGCGATCTGCTCTTGGAGGAAACGGTCGTACGGCTTGTCGTCATTCAGGGCTTGAATGACATAGTCGCGGTAGCGCCAGGCATGGTCGCGGCGTTTGTCGCGTTCAAAACCGTGCGTGTCCGCGTAGTGGGCGATATCAAGCCAGTGCCGGGCATAGCGCTCGCCGTAATGCGGCGATTCGAGTAGGCGATCGACGAGGCGTTCATACGCCCGGGGTTCTGGATCATGTACGAACGCTTCGACCTCGTCCGGCGTTGGCGGCAGGCCCTGCAAATCGAATGCCAGGCGGCGAATCAATGTGCGACGGTCGGCCTCGGGTGAAAGGCCCAAATGATATTTCTCCAATCGCGCGACGATGAAGCGA
>JAGQOS010000542.1 GCA_020427265.1 Planctomycetales bacterium | reverse complement strand
CGATGCATTGCGAGCCGCATTCGCCGACACAGGAATTGCCGGCGAATGCGAAACAGCACGAAGCTAAACAAATGAACAGATGACCCCAACGGGACTCGAACCCGTGTTACCGGCGTGAAAGGCCGGTGTCCTAGACCGCTAGACGATGGGGCCGCTACGCGAGACCAATCTGCTGGCCTGCGAGTCTGTGCGTTTTAATCGGCCAACGCGGGAGTCGTCAAGGCAAATCGAGTATGAGAATCGATTTCGCCTCTGAGATTGCGCGGCCTGCGAGAAGAAATGGACGGCGGGAGGGGCGCGGCCCGCCAGGTGTGATAGGGAAGGCGGGCTACGATCAGTCTGGCTTATTCAGCCGAGTCGGCAACATCGCGGCTGGCGGCTTCGCTTTGGCCAGCAGTCGCTTCCGCTTCGTTGCGACGGATCGCGTCGTACACTTCGCGTCGATGGACGGGAACTTCCTTCGGCGCCTCGACGCCAAGACGCACTTTGTCGCCGCGGATCTCAACGACAACAATCGTGATGTCGTTGTTGATCACAATGCTTTCGTTTTTCTTCCTGGAGAGGACCAACATGTTCGATTCCTTCGCTGCTTGTACCGGCGACGTTCCTCTTCGCGTCTCTCTCAAGCACAATCCCCGGCGACGACGGCACGCGATTCGCCATTCGAAGCCTGTTTAAGACAGGGACGTGCATAAACTTCCTTCATTTCACTCTACGCGGTGGTTATGAAGAGTCAAGCAAACTGACGGGGGCCAAATCAAGATTTTCTAATGTTTTGACCGCAATTGGCATAATATTCGTATGTCCGGTCCAGCGCGAGCGATCGTCACACCCCCGCTAATCGTTACGTAAAAGCCTGGTGGCGCGTCCTAAGTCTTTTTTCATCAGTGAGTTGTGGTGTTTGTGCTGCCCCGTGCCGATGCCGGTTTGGCTTCCGTGAGCTCCGCCGGATCGTAGGGCCTCCCGCGGCCGAACGGCACGGCGGTCCCGCGTTCGCCTGCAGGCGGATTTACCTTGGATTGCCCCCCAAACATTACTAGAAGCAAATAGGGCATGGCACAGGGGACGAGCCGCCCCTCCCGTAACTCGACGGCATGTGAGATCTTGTCCGGGCAGGCCACGAGGGAAACTGGTTTGTCGCTCGGCGAAAGAAGCGGCAGTCATTCGCCGTCGCCCTAACGATAGCGGCGGCAGGGTCGATCCCGGGTGATCGGTCCAGCCAGCGATCCTTGATTTCTGGCATTGGCGATGCGATTCGCCGCTTGCGGCCCGGCACTTCGTGCCTATAATTCAGGGGCTGCAACCGCGCAGATGCGACGGATGCGCCGTTCGAAGTGTACCTTCATCTACTCTTATTTTGCTCGGGAAATCATGAATCGTTTCTGGGATACGGGCTTTGGAACCTGGCTCCATAACGTCGTGCAGGCGGTCGTTACGGTTGCGAACGGATTGTGGGTGACGCTCCGTTACTGGATCAAGACTTACGAGCCCGAACGCAAGACGTTTACCGAGCATTTCGAATATCCCGAATTGCCCGTGCCGGTTGCCGCCCGCTATCGCGGGTTTCATCGTTTCGACCTAACAACTTGCATTGCCTGCGATCAATGCGCCAAAGCTTGCCCGGTTGACTGCATCTATATCGGCAAAGAAAAGGTGCAAGGGGGCAAAGGATTCAAGGTTACCGGGTACACGATCGATTATACGAAGTGCATGTTTTGTGCCCTGTGCGTGGAGCCTTGTCCGGTCGATTGTATTTTCATGGGGGCCACGCACGACCTGAGTTGCTACAGCCGCGATGGCACGATCGTCGATTTTTCGCGACTTCCGGTCGAAGTGGCTTGGGGTCGTGCAACGCTCAATCCCACGGCCGTGGCGGAATCCAAAGTGATTACAGAACCGGTGCATGGCGGCCCTAACCAATAGAGCCTCGAGGCTGCAGCAGTGAATATCGACGATTATCGCCCGGCCAAGCTGTTTACACCCGAGGAAGCCAACGCGGCTTTGCCGCTCGTGCGGGCCATCGTGCGCGACCTGGCCGGATTGTCTTGCGAAGTAGCCGATCGCCGCGCCCGTCTTGCGGCCTTACTTTCCAGCCGGAATTCCGACGAACTCGATCAGGCCGATCCGTATTCCGCGGAACTTGCTCAAATTCAGGACGAGTTGGATAACGACACGCGGCAGTTGCAGGAATATGTTCGCGAGCTGCGCGATTTGGGCGTCGAGCCAAAGAACGGGCCAGAGGGTCTGGTCGATTTCCCTGCCGAGATGGACGGGCGCATCGTCTATCTCTGCTGGAAGCTCGGTGAGCCGGAAGTCCTGCATTGGCACGAGCTCGAAGCCGGCTTCGCCGGTCGCCAGCCGTTGACCGCTGGCAGTGTGGCTGGCAGTGCGGAAAATGGCGACATCGACGACGTTGATGCCGACGCCTTTGGCGACTGAGCGGCCGGGCTTTAATCCGGGCGGAATTCTTTGCCTTTGTTTCCGGTCCGACCGGTTTGCAAAGTGGCTTCTCCTCTTTACAATGGCCCCTTTGCCGGCAACGCAGTCGGCGCTCTTCCTGGGACTAAAATCCGGCTTCCGATGGCAACTCCTACTGCAATTGTCGCCTACTTGGCGCTGTTTGTAACCGTGGGCATTCTCTTCCTGCTGGTCAACCTGTTGGTTGGCAAGCTGGTGCGGCCTCACGATCCTCATGCCGAGAAACAAGAGATCTACGAATGTGGTGAACCGACGATCGGTTCCAGCTTCGTACAGTTCGACTTGCGTTTTTATGTGGTGGCCCTGCTGTTCATCATCTTCGATGTGGAAGTTGCGTTTTTCTTTCCATGGGCTGTCGTTTTCGGTAAGGCCAATCATTTGTCCGACCCGCAGATGGCCGTGCAAACGGAGTCGGGTCTGACACCGGCCGCCGAAGGGTTGTATCGCGAGCTGGGTGTATCCGATCCCACGTTGGCAAACACGCTGGGCGCTGCTGACGTGACTGTGGCTCAGTCGGCCGGGCAGTTGGCCTGGATCTCCTTTGGCGACATCCTGGTATTCTTCGCTGTCTTGATGGTCGGCTTCGCCTACGTGTGGAAGCGCGG
>JAGQOS010000541.1 GCA_020427265.1 Planctomycetales bacterium | reverse complement strand
GGCCGATCGTATCGAAGAAGACATCTACAGCACCGGCTTGGCTATCATTTTCCTATGTTCTCTCGATGCTAGCGAATATCACGACGCCATCTTGGCCTATCAACAGTCGTTGACCAGGCGGCAAAAGCCACACGGCGGCTGGGGGTATCCTAACCGCGAAACCGGCGACACATCGATGACCCAATACGGTGTGCTTAGCGCCTGGGAAGCAAAGCAAGTCGGGTTTCCTGTTCCGGTCGAGGTGATCGAGAAAGTTACCAATTGGCTGATGCGCACTCAGGATCCCAACGGTGCGTGGGGCTATCAAGGCAACGATCCGGGCAATTTCGAATTGATCAAGCAGGCCGGTGTTCGGCACACGATGGCGGCGGCAGGAATCGGCAGCTCGTACATTTGCGCCGACATGCTGGGCCTGGTCCAGATGGATGCCGAACCGGTCGACGATTCGCTCCCTCCGGCATTGAAGTTGGTTGTCGATAAGAAGCCGGACGAACAGGCCGGTCCGGTAACGAATAAGGTCGCCGCCCAAACGTTGCTGCGAACAATTAATCGGGCAAACGGCTGGTTTGCCGCTAACTTCGAAATCGAAACCAAGCAGAATCCCGACTACTATCTGTATGCGCTCGAACGTTATATGAGTTTCCGCGAACTGGCTGAGGGGAAACGGCCCAAGGAGCCGATCTGGTACAACCAGGGCTTTGAATACCTGAAACGCACGCAACAAGACGATGGTAGCTGGCAAGGCGGGCACGGTCCGGTAATTGCGACCGCGTTCGACGTGCTCTTCCTGTTGCGGTCGACCAAGAAAAGTATCGACAAAGCGAAGGGCCTCGGCGAAGGAACGCTCGTTGGCGGGCGTGGTCTGCCGACTTCATTCACCGATTTGCAGCTGCGCCGCGGTCGCGTGGTTGGAGCCGGTATCGACGCGATGGCTGAGGACATGGTCCGAATTCTCAACGATCCGGAGCATCCCGATTACGACTATTTGGTCGACAATCCCGACGGCCTGCTGCTTGCTGACGATGGGGCTGCTCGGAAGGATCAAACCCAGCGGCTCGTGCGCATCGCCAAGAGCGGTCCACCGGAAGCTCGCCGCGTTGCCGTGCGCGCCCTGGCCCGCAATGGCGGGTTCGATGTCGTGCCGACTTTGATCTACGCCCTGAGCGATCCGAACATGGCCGTGATGCGTGAAGCACGCGACGGCCTGCGATTCGTTAGCCGCAAATTCGACGGCTTCGGCCTGGGAGACAAACCAACCAAAGAAGAAGTGTACGTCGCCACGGAGCAATGGAAGGCCTGGTATCGCACGATTCGCCCGCAAGCCTATTTCGATAACTGAGCCGAGCCCCGCGTGGATAGTCGTCAGGAAACTTCAGCCGGCCCACAGCCGCATTATTCGAACGCGAATTATCAACTGCGCGTTTCCTCGTACGATCGCGTCGCCAGTACGATTGTTTCGCTACTCTATCTGCTAGGATTTGTCGTCCTCTGCCTGATCATTATCGTCTACGCCATGCGTGTTTTCACACGCGTCGAGGCCGTGCCGATCACGCTCGAAGAGGTCGCGAGCACTCAGAATCCCAACATGGGGCTGGAACGCGATCTGGAACCCATGGGCGCCGAAGACGCGCCGGAATTGGCCGAACCGCAACTCCAGGAAACACTCGATAGCATTTCCGAGGCCGTCTCGGCCTCTGAGGCGCTACTGGACGACGTCGCTTTTGACGGCGATCCTCAGTCGAGCCGTGGCAAAGGCAAAGGCGATTCGCGCCAAGCCGGTACGGGGGGAGAAGGCGCAACCGAGCGCGTGCCCAGGGCCCAACGTTGGGAAATCCGCTTTCAGCCCGGTTCGCTCAAGCAATATGCCCAGCAACTTGATTTCTTCGGGATCGAACTCGGCGTGCTTGGAGGTGATAATATCGTGTATTACGCCTTCAATCTGGCCAAGTCAAAACCCGACGCCAAGTCGCAGCCGCCGGAACTAGAGCAGCGGCTCTACATGAGCTGGCGCGGCGGCGAATTGGAACAGGCCGATCGCCAGCTCGCAACTCGGGCGGGCGTGGCCGACAAGGGGCGTTTGATCGTGCAATTTTTTCCGTCGAAGACGGAGAATCTGATGGCGACGCTCGAAAAACAGCGCGCCACGGAAAAAGGATACGAAGTGAACGACATTCGTAAGACCATCTTCGCCGTCGAAGAACAATCTGGCGGCTTTACGATGAAAGTCGACGAGCAGAAGTATTTCAACTGATACCGACAACTCCGTTAGATATCGATCCATGGAAAATCTATTAACTTATTTCGGTTACATTCTTTACGGCGTACTCGGCATGGTCGCCCTCTGGGGCGCGTTTTGTGTAACGCTCGTTTGGCGACGCGTGGGGCAGACACGATTTCGCAGTGAAGACGATCAAGTCGAGTTTCTCGAAGAGCTTGAAGGTTTCCTGTCGAAAGGCGACGTGAACGGCGCTATCGAACACTGCGAAGACGATCGCCGCGCGATGCCGCAATTGGCGTTGCTCGCGCTCTCGAACCGCGAATTGGGCTATGCCAAGGTGCGCCAACTTGTTGCCGATCGTTTCCAACGCGACGTGCTTTCGGATCTGGAACATCGGCTTTCGTGGGTCTATACCACGATCAAGAGTGCTCCGATGGTCGGGCTCTTAGGCACGGTCGTTGGCATGATGGGGGCGTTCCTGAACTTGAGCACGGCCGAAACCGTCAAGGCCGATCAAATGGCAGGCGACATCATGGTCGCGCTCATTACCACGGCCCTCGGGTTGGCGATCGCGATTCCGCTCGTATTCGCGGCGGCGAGTGTCTCGCTGAAGATTCGGCAGATGGAAGAGCTTGTGGGCGCCGGCATGACACAGTTCATGGAAACGCTCAAGGCGATGCTCGGCGGCGGTTCGCCGAAGAAATAGTCGCGCCTCGCCACACGAAACACCTAACCAACAGATTTTGCATGAGCGGCGAAGAATTTCTGCATCCCGAAGCGGAACTATGGGCGGACGAGCCCTGGGACGACGAGGAGGAAGATGGTCCCATCTTCCAACATCGCCCCGTGCAGGATGACTCGGAGATGGACA
>JAGQOS010000540.1 GCA_020427265.1 Planctomycetales bacterium | reverse complement strand
GATTTACGAAGTTACGGGGATTCGCATTCCTTTGGCGAAGAAAATGTTACTTTCGAATCGAGTGCGCCGGCGACTGCGAACGACCGGCATCGAAGGATTCGATGCGTATCTGCGATTGCTCAAATCACTTAAGCCAAATGATCCTGAGTGGGACGCATTCCTGCAAGAAATCACCACGCACGAGACCTACCTGTTTCGCGACGAGGTGCAATGGGACTGGTTTCGTAAGGACTATCTTGGCGAGATCGCTGCCGCCGCTCGCCGTGGCGAGCGCAAGCAAGAACTGCGAATTTGGTCTGCAGCAGCCAGTACCGGCGACGAAGCGCACACGATTGCTGCTTGCATCGCCGACGGTTTGCCACAGTGCGACCAATGGAAGATCCAAATCGTCGGAACCGACATCGGGATCGAAGCCATTGAACATGCCAAGGCGGGTGTTTATGGTGAGCGGGCGATGCGGCTAGTGCCCGAGCCGATGAAACGCCGTCTCTTCGAGACCGTTGCCGGCCAGAATCTTTGGAAAGCCAAGCCCAAAATCAAGCAGTGGCTGTCGTTCCGACAACACAATCTGATGGACCCCATGACGGAGCGCCCATTCGATTTGGTGTTTGTAAAAAACGTGCTGATCTACTTCGACCGTGATTCGAAGCAAGTGGTTATCAAGAATTTGCGTAAAGTACTTGCGCAAGGCGGATTGCTGGTTGCCGGCGCTGCCGAAGGTATTTCTGATTTGCTGGATGGCATGGAGCGTATCCAACCATGGCTATATCGGCAAACGAACCTCCCCATTCGCTAATGTTGCAGACAGAAGGTTGAGAGCATGACCGCCGCGGGACTAGATCCACACGACGAAATGTTCGGCGAATTAGTCGCTGACTTTCTCGATGAATCGTCGCAGCTCACCGAACGCCTGAATGAGAACCTGCTCGAACTCGACGAGTGGGTGCGCTCGCTCGACGATGGGCCCGAGCCGTGTGATATGGACCTGATGAACGAAATGTTCCGCAGCGCCCATAGCATCAAGGGGTTGTCGGCAATGCTCGGGTTACAGGAAATCAACCACCTGACGCATACGATTGAAAATTTGTTTGATGCCGCTCGTCGCGAAGAATTGTTACTTACCTGCGAGAGTGTCGAACTCGTTTTTCAAGGGTTGGACCGGCTCGTGGGAATGATCGATGAACTGCGCGACGGTGTGACGAAGCACGACGAGGCGAACGACTTGATCAGCCAGTTCGAGACCGTGCTCGCATCGGCGGGCGTCGAGAAGAAACAGACGAACCAGAAGGCAGCGGAGTCGGCCATGGAACAAATCACATCGGAGCAGTCGCAGGTCGCCAACGAGGCTGAAACACCCATAGCCATCGAGGAAGCCATGCCGGAAGTGCCGACGGAGCCCGAGGTCCTTGCCCCGTCGCTCGCAGAAGTGAAAGCCGTTTTCGCTGAGATTCAAGATGAAGAAGAACCGCCGGCGAAGTATTTGGCCATCTTCATCGACGAAACCGACTTGGAGCTCGACACCATCACGGAAACGTTGTTGGGCGATGCAACCGATGACCCGAAAACTGTGGAAGACATTCTGATCCTTGCGCATCGCATCAAAGGGGCGGCGGCGTCCGTTGGTCTGAACCGTGCCGCCAAGTTAGCCCATTTGATTGAGGACTTGCTGCAAGACCTACGTGAGGCGAAACTGCCTCTGCCGGCGCAGCTTATCGATCCGATGTTGAAATGCTCAGACGTTCTTCGCACGTATGTTGGCGGCTTGAGAAATGGCGGGGTCGACACATCTTCGTTTGCCGAGACCGTCTGGGAGTTGTTGGCCGCCAATGCCGGAGGGGCCGAGGGAGATGCAGCTAAGGTCGCGCCGGGAGACACGGAAGTGTCAGAAAACAGCCCCATTATCGACTTTGGGCAGGCCACTGAAAAGTGGCGTCTTAGCGTCGAACACATGTTTCCGGCGAATTCCTCCCTTGTGTCTGGCGTCGCGCTATTTCAGCGCGATCTTCCGCTTGTCGGCATGAAGGCTCAACTGATTCTCGATAGGCTGGCGGCGCACGGCGAGGTGTTGCTCACGGAGCCTAAAGCCGATCAGATCGAGGACCTCGAGGAGATCACCCTATTGCAGTGGGCCATGGTCACCGATGCGGCGGTCGACGAACTTCGGCTTCAGCTTCAAATAGCGGGAGTCGAACAGATCGATCTTTATGCGTTCGCCAAGTCGGACGCCGAGCAGGCGGCTTTGACTCCATCGCGGCGCGAAGACGTACTGGTTCCCAATGCCGAAACAGCGCTGGTCCGTGTGGCCGAGCCGGACAGCCCCGAAGTCGAACCTGCGCCGAGCCCAACGCCTTCGCCTATGTCGAGCAAAGTTGCGGACAGCAAACGAGCACCCGCGCCAAGTCCAGCCACCCCTGCCCGAGCCGTCAACAAACGGACGGTCGAAGCGGCAAAGCCGGCGGCCAGCAAACCGGCGGAGACACTGCGTGTCGACATCGAACGCTTGGATCAGCTCATGAATCTCGCAGGGCAACTTGTGATCAATCGCGCCCGCTTCTCGCGGATCGGCGACGGGATCAAGGGCGCTCTCTCGAGTTATAACCCGACCATGCAGCTAATGAGCACGTGCCGCGCATTCGAGAAGCTCGAGAGCGAGTTTGAAGATGCGGCGAGTGGCGGCCAGGGAAATCTGGATGCGATGCGTTCCCAGGTTGCTCGCATGCACGCGGATCTGCAGAGCGTGCGGGAAAACCTCGACGGATTTGTCGCGGCCCGCGCTCAGGTCGAAGACCTGCTCGACGCCGTGCATCAACTCACGCGGGTTTCCGATGGTATTCAGCAGGCGATCATGGATACGCGCATGGTGCCCGTGGGACCGCTGTTCACGCGATTCCGACGCGTCGTGCGCGACATCAGTCGTTCTAACGGCAAGGAAATTGACCTGGTCATCCATGGTGAGAAGACGGAACTCGACAAACGGATGATCGATGAACTGGGCGATCCCCTGATTCACATGGTTCGCAATTCCGCCGACCACGGCATCGAATCGCCCGAAGATCGTGTCGCAGCCGGCAAGCCTCGGGCTGGCAAAATCACGCTCA
>JAGQOS010000053.1 GCA_020427265.1 Planctomycetales bacterium | reverse complement strand
ATCTGACTTGCGCAGCTTGTCGGCAAAGGCCTTCTTGAACTTGTCCACCTTCGGGGCAATGACCATCGCGCAGTAGCCCTGATACGGGTTCTGCGCGTAGTAGTTCTGATGATAAGCCTCGGCGGCGTAGAACTCCCCCATCGGCGCAATCTCGGTTACGATCTTGCTGGCGAAGGCACCGGACTCGTCGAGTTTCTTCTTGTAGTGCTCTGCTTCCTCGCGCTGCTGCTCGTTGTGAAAAAACACAACCGACCGATATTGCGTGCCCATATCGGCGCCTTGCCGGTTCAGCGTCGTGGGATCGTGGGTCTTCCAGAAGACTTCGAGCAGTTCGGCGTAGGAAATCATGGCCGGATCGTAAGAAATTTGAACCACTTCTGCATGGCCTGTCGCGCCGGAGCACACTTGCTCGTAGGTCGGGTTTTCGACTTCGCCACCGGCGTAACCTGAGACTACCCGCGAGACGCCATCCAACCGCTCGAACACCGCTTCGGTACACCAGAAGCACCCCGACCCAAACGTAGCCGTTTCCAACGCAACCTTCGCGGCCGCAGGCGGCATTTCCGCATGGTGCTCGTTCGTGTCCGACATCAAATACCTCCCCGAAATTGCCACGCAAGCGAGCGCGACGATCGTTGTGCCAAAGGTCAGGAGATCGTGGGTCCATTTCGAGGTGTTCTTCATGGCAGGTCCCATCCTTACATTGGTATTCGACGGCGCCATGTTCTCGAACGCCAAGAATCTCACTCGGGCCAAGCCAATCGCTGGGCCGATCGCCTAAATTGTAGCACAGCGTACGGCTACGGAAAGATCGCTGCCCAGCCATAGATCGTCGCATGGTAGATGAAAACACAAGTCAGCCCGTGATAGCCCAGACGCAACCAACGTTTGTTCAGATGTACCGAAGCATCGAAGTAGCCGAGTTGAACCAGAAGCCGCGTCCCCCAAAAAACGGCGATGAACAGGCACACGCCCCGTGCGAGCGGCGATCCGTCAGCCAATTCCTGCGGCAGCCAAACCGAAAGAAGTCCGAATCCGACGATCACCAGTACGATAAATGCACCGTGCACCCATATTAGTTGGCGGAACAACGGGTCGAGCTGTCGCAACTCCGCCTGCCAATTCAACACGTGCGGCACCGACGCGCTGGCGAAGAGAATTCCGAAGTGCAGAATTCCACCCAGGAATATCAGGCGTTCAAGCGGCATGGCGTCGGTCTCGCAGTTCAGAGTGAAAGCATCGGCGCGATCACACGCTCGAGAAACAGTGGATGAAACAACAACGGGACCGGCGCAACGACCACGAACCACGCCCAAAGTCGCTGGCAACGTTCCGAGCGAGACTGGCAAGCCGCCAAGATTTTTCCGCGCCCCAGCAACAGGCCGCCGCCCTGAAACAGGAAGTACAGCGTCGGCAAACCGAAGCCGCCTCGCGCAGGCACGGAAATCACCAACTCATGTACCAGGCCTGAAAATATGAAGACACTCATCGTCGCCCAGGCGGGTGTCCATTGTCGAGAGGCGGGCCGGAATAGTCGTCGATGTACCGGCGCGTGGAAAGCGTCGTTCCAACGCCGCCCCCAGAAATCGGCCAGCGAAGATGCCCGCCAGGGTTGATTCATGATGGGCGGCGCGTCGACGCCGAAAGACCGCCAGGCGATCGAAGCCAGATGAAACAGTCCAAAATGAAAGACACATACCAACGCGGCCAAGCCGAGAGCGCCGGCCAGTCGCGGATCGGTCGACGCGAATCGGCGCGCGGCATACCACAGGCCCGCACCCGCGACTAGAAATAGAATCGCCGTGATGCTCTCCTGGGCATTCGGCCGCTCCACGTCGCTACCGGCGTCTAGAAACCGCTGCCGTTCCGTTCCAGGCCACAGCAACAGGTAGCCCGCAACGCGTTTCGGGTTCCAATTTTCGCCAGGAAGGGCCTTTTCGAGCGTTCGCAGCTTCCAGATGCCGTACATGGTCAGGCTCATGGCCCACATCGCCGTTGTCGGCGACCATGCGCACGTCGCTGCCCAGACAGCCGCGATGGCCGCCACCGAAAGGACGTTTGCCAACTCAATTGCCCTGGTGGATTTGTTGTCGCGCATCGCAACCGTCGCCATAACCCGTTTCCTCGAATTCGTTCGCAAGGTACGCTAAACACGTATCCGATATTTGGCTTCGGGCTTAACCGTAAAGCGGCTGTAAGGCATGACGAAACGACCTTCGACGATCGGTGAACGAATTGCCGACATGCGAAACCTCGGCCCGCGCAGCGAGGAAATGCTAGGACGGGCCGGAATTCACTCGCCAGCAGAAATACGCCGTTTGGGCGCCGTTCTCGTGTATCGGCGCGTTGCCGAGCGTGAGTCGCGAGCCAGTCTCAATCTGTTGTGGGCCTTGGAAGGGGCGCTACGCGACATCGATTGGCGAGATTTGACGCAATCAGATAAGGCCCGCCTGCTGCAGGAGATTCGCGATGTATAGTGCAGCGCGAGATGCGTCACGGGTTCTCCTCGCCCTTGGCTGTTGGCTCGTAACTGGAATGGCCATGGCGAGCGAAGCGGGGCATCCTTTTACTTTGGCGCCTTCGCAGCGCAGCGAGGAAGGCTTCTTGGTCCATCGACTGGAATCGGAATTCCAATCCCAGTCGACCGAAATTCGCGTGCTGCTTCCGGACGCTATCGAACCGACCCGCCGTTATCGCGTGATCTATGTGTTACCTGTCGAAGTCGGGACCGAATCTCGCTGGGGCGATGGTTTGGCCGAACTGAAACGACTCGACGTTCACAATCGCCACCATTTGATTTGCGTGGCTCCGACATTCGCCCAACTTCCCTGGTATTGCGACCATCCCGAAGATTCCGGCTGTCGCCAGGAGAGCCATTTCGTGCGGGCAGTCGTGCCGGCAATCGAAATCTCGTATCCGGCGAAGGCAAAACGCGCCGGACGGCTGTTGCTGGGGTTCAGCAAGTCGGGCTGGGGGGCGCTGAGTCTTTTGTTGCGCCATCCGGAACAATTCGAACGCGCCGCCGCTTGGGACGCTCCGCTCATGCTCGATCGCCCGGGTCGCTATGGTTCGGGACCGATATTTGCAACGCCGGAAAATTTTGCAAACTATCAACTTACGCGTTTGGCCCAGGAGTGTTGCGCCTCATTTCAACACGACCGGCAGCGTATCAACCTACTCGGCTACGGAAACTTTCGCGCCGAGCACCAAGCATTCCATGCCTTTCTCGAACAGCAGAGTGTCGCGCACGTAAATCGCGATGGGCCGCCGCGCAAGCATCATTGGAACAGCGGCTGGCTCGATGAAGCCGTCGAACTGCTGGTTGCCGAACCGCAGGCCGCAATCGATTAGTCGCAGGTGCTAAGGAACGGGCGGTAATAGGCGGTCGAACTGCTTGTTCAATTCGTCGGCGATCGTGCGCTGTGCGGCGCCGCGCAAGATGCTCGCCGATGCCTGAGCCAGCGCGCGCGAATCGGTTTTCGGCTGGCCGAGCGTGCCCCGAATTGGAATACGTAGCACTTGTCCACGCAGGCCTTGCAGGAAAGGTCGACCTTCGATCCAGGAGTCTTGAATGGGAATCTCCGCGTCGATCGCGAGCGTCTGATCCAGCCCCACGGACCCGCGCGTATAGATCAGCGCCGAGCCGGCGCGCACGACCATCCGATCGTGATGGACACGGCCGTTGTCGACTCGGAAGGCGACCTGCTGTGAGTCGATACGCATCAGAGCGCCGCTGTGCGACGCACTATTCGCCGGCAAGGGGCGATTCTGCAACAGGGCGTCGATCTGCCGGCCGAGCATGATGTATTGTTCGGCCAAAGGTCCGGGTAACACGTCGAGTTGGTGGATGGTTAGCTTGCCGGCGACATCGGAGCGATCGGGCTTTTCGAATTTGTATTTGAATTCTTGTAGTTCGAGAGTAAACCGGCCATCGCATCGCGCGGTGTCGGCAACGACCGGCGCTACGTACTTGAACAGCCGGTCGCAATTCTCGGGCGAAAATCGCACATTCTCCAGCGTGCGACCGGGAGGAATCGTCAACCGTTTGGGGAGCGGCGCAATCTGAAGGGCTGGAGCTGCATTGAACGCGCCTTCGTTCACGGCCACCTGGACCGGCGCAAAGTTTATCAGACCGTTTTCGAGCCTGGCATCGAATCGCGCGGGACCGAAAATCAAACCGTAGTAGCCGGCAGCTTGCCAGCCCGCGCTCACATGCGCCGAAAGCCGCCGAGTCAAGCTCTCCGCCTCGGTCGCGCCCGCGGTCATCGGACCGCCGACTTGAAATTCGGCTGTGTCGCGCCCCACCAGCACGAGATCGGGGCCGAGCAACTCTCGCAACAAGGGTGTCCACTGCGCCAGGTCGTAGTTGATCGAACCTTTCACGTCGAGCAGAGGAGCGCTGGTTACGTCGGCAACTGTGCCTGCGGCGGCAATGGCCAACGTGTTCGATTCCGCGCGGGCCGATGCAAGTTCCAATCGATCGGCGGACTGATCGTAAATGGCCTGGGCGGCAAGATGAACTTTTGGCTCCCGCCAACATTCGCGTTTGCTCTTTTCACCTTGCCGGTCATAAACGACTTCGCGCAAGATTGCGTCTAGAATTTCGGTATCGAGCTGGGCGTTCGTTAGTCCATTGCGATGGGCGACCTCGATCTTACCCTGAACGGCGCCTTCCAGACGCAGCGACGGTTCCGTATCAGCTTCTTCGATCTTTCTGATCAGGCGGCCCAATCGTTTGGCATCGGCATGAAACGTGGCGATTCCAGCGACTCGCGGCCGTCCCTCGGGCCAATCGCACCAGGCCTGCTCGGCGCGCAGCGAAAGCGTCGGGCTGGATAATACGAGTTCCGGAATCTCGACTCGGCCTGGCGATTGCGACCAGCGACCCTGTGCTTGCATTTCAACGCTGGGTTCGGCGATATCGACATGCTCACTTCGGTACACCAGGTTTTTCAGTCGCAGGTCGAGGCGATCGATGTCGACGACATCGTCGGCGAAAGTGCCTTGCGCGGTAAGTTCGCAGATTCCAGTCGGGTGCTCTTGCATCGCAAGGAACGGCGATGTCCGCGCCATCCAGCGCGATAGCTCGCCCCGCAAGTCGATTGCAACTGGCAGCCGGAACGATTCTTCATGCAGCGGCATGGGACGCACCAGCCTGGCCACGAGCGAATCGTCGGCGGCTTTCAAACTGACAGTCGCTTCGGTGAGCGACTTCGCTCCGGCGTCGCTCCAATTTCCCTGTGCTTGGGCGACGACGGCCAGCGAATCCTCTTGCCAGGCAGCGCGCGACGGCGAACTCATCCGCCAATCTGTCAGCGTCACGTTGGCTGCAGCCACAAAGGCGTCGGCATCGCCGCGAGCCAATCGCGCGCGTCCGCGCGCTTGTCCGGCTAGTTCCATTTCGCCAAGGTCGAAGTATTGGTTCAATTCCCCAAACGCCTGACCGGCATCGACCGCAAATTCGCTCTGAAACTCGCGAGCATTACCAGCAGCGCGCACGTTGAAGAACGGCCCGCGACACTCGCCTTGATTGATGAACAGCCCAGTCTCGCGCCAAGTGGCGTCGAGGTCGAGTATAACCGGCTCGCGCCAAGCGATACGTGCCCCGTTTGCAATAGCCGCTAGCGCCGAGAGTTCAAGGTGGACCTGGGCGGCCGGGTGGCCATTCTGCACGCCGCTGCGAATGTTCAGGTCAAGTCGCCCCGATGTGATCTCGCTGTCTTCACGCAACGGGACAAGGCCTGGCAGACTACGCGTCAGTTTCGCAACATCGACCGCTCCATCGACGATCAGCCCTTCGGCAATGAGTTTTTCAATGGACGTGCCGCTCCAACTCTCCGGCATCGGGGCGACGCCACGGGCGCGAATCTCACCCGCTTCGCTCAAGATCTGCAATTGTTCGATTAACAGTCGCTCACCGGCAATCTTGAATTGACAGGGGAATTCTACGTTCTCCATGACTACCAGCGCCTGTTCGCGATTTTCCGCGCCAACGCAAAGGTCTTGGGCCGATGCCGTTCCCGAATATTCGATTTGCGTTGGGCCTGCGGCGAACGACCACGCGAGCTTGGCCTTCGAGGTCAGCCTGCCTTGCATGGGCGTGTCCATATGAAATCGTCGCAGCACGGTTTCCACTAGGCGAATCGGGAAGCGTTGCGATTCCAATTCCACGACCAGCGGTTTCGGCTCGGCAGCCTCGCTATCGGGAAACTGGATCGTGGTAGCGATTGCCCCGCGCGATGGATCACGCGGCAACTGACCCGCGAGTTGCAATTGCATCGGTCGCGATCCCTGGCCGTCGAGCGAAAACTTCGCGTCCACCGGCTGAACGTCCCAGGCATGGCCGGTATCGCGATCGGCCAACAACAAACGACCCTGCTCGATTTGCAGGTTCAAAGAAATCGGTTGCGAGTTGCCTTCGGTATCTCCTTCGAACCACGGCGCGAGAAACGTTTCCCAATTGCTGCCACTCGGATACAGTTGCAGCGCGACTTCGGGCTCGGCAAACTGAATCGTGCCGACATTCGATGAATCGGCAAGGAGATTCCAAAGCGTACGACTCGACGTGATCCGCGACGCTAACAACAATCGGTTTCCTTCGTCATCAAGCAACTCGACCCGATGAGCTTCAATCGGCGAGAACCAGGCCAACGATAGTTGCTCAACGCGCAATTCGCCTTGTTTTGGCGAGACGAGCTTGGCCAGCAACCAATCTCGCAATGGCGTTTGAGCCACGATAGTCGGCGCGAAGGCAAGTAACACGGCAGCGACGATCGTCAATACCACTAGCCAAAGCGTGCGACGGCGGCGTTTGGGTTTCTTGGGCTCGGCGCGCTGGGCGACCATTTCGACTTCGTCGGAGTTTTCGTGGCGCATCATTCGCTTCCTGCTGGCGAACCTGTTTGATTCGTTTCACGACGGACGTTGAAACGTCACCCAGCACGCATTTCATACTGCCAGTTGCGCTGCCAATCCGGGAACGTCGGGGGGCGAGAAAGTACCGAAAAACGCCGAAGTCTTCCAGACGAGAACGGTCACGATTTGCAGAGAAGACGATTGTATAAGTTATAGCGATTAAAACGTTTACAATGATTATTCCGGCCAGATTTTGGGGCTGGCTGAATAAATAGAGTAAATAGCTTGCGGTATCTGCAGGGTCTGAGCATACTGAATTTCGGAATCGTCGGGCCTTGGGTTCGAGCGATCCCCTTCTCCTCACTCCCCCAGGCAAATTTCCGGTTTTGCCTGAGGATTGTCTCCGTGCGGACCGTCGGCCGACGGCTCGGTTCGTCTCGTTTTTCCCTTCCTTAGCGTCGGTATAGAGGAAGCGCGTGTCATGAAGAGATTAATTGGTATGGCAATGCTCGGGATGTGCCTTGTACTATCCTCGAGCGACATGTCCGAAGCCCGCGCGGGAAGTCTCGCACAGGTGTTGGGCATTCAGGACCTGATCGACTCGGGCAGTAGCTCGGTCGTGTTGGGAGGAGGCCCGAGTGGCGTCCAGAGTGGAACGAGTCTTTGTGGAGGTGGTTGTCCCGCGCCGAAATTGTCGGGATGTGACATGCCGTTTTTCAATCCTTGTGGATTGGGAACATCGGCGCACATCGACATTACGATCGTGATCATTGAGATCAGCGCATCGTTCTGCTGTCCGCAGGCTAGCGCCTTCTGCTGCTGCACAGGATTCTAATTATCGGCAAGAGGTCGCTGCGAACGATCGCCCAGGTGTTGATCCTGGGCGTGATTGTTATTGCGCCTTGGCTTCAGGGCGGAACAAGTGCGGTCCAACAGGCCGCCTTGTTCGCCGCCTTGCTAGTCGCGCTCGCGGTATCGGTTGTGCCGCTCGTGCTCGCACCGAGCCGGCGGCATCCGTTACCCTGGCTGCTGTTGCCAGTTCTTGGTGGCATCGCGTTGGGCCTATGGCAGCTTCAACCTCGATCGAACCCGGGTTCCGGTTCCGCAGTGAACCAATTGCGCGCGGAGTTCGGTCAACTGGATGACTCGAACGCCAGCGACGCTGCCTCGTTCCCGCTTACAGTTTCTACCGCCGCGACGCGTCGCGAAGTCGCGTTGCTGATTGCCGCGCTGGCGGTCGTTGCCCTGGGAGCGGTGTTCTTCGCCCGTACGGCATATTTCCAATACCTCGTGGCAATTCTCGCTGCGAACGGTGTGCTGCTATGCGCTTTCGACCTGTGGCAGAAAGCCACCTGGAACGGGTTGTTAATGTGGCAGTATCCGCTGCCGAAAAATGCTACGCCGTATGGACCGTTCTATTACCACAATCAAGCTGCCGGGTATCTCTCTATTTGTCTCGGTGCGGCGATCGTTTGGTTGCTGCTCGTGCGTCAAGGATTGTGGCAGCGTGCGGGCGACGGTGACATCGCTTCGCCGCGCGGGCTGCTCGACGCGGTTCTCACATGCTGGCCGGCAATCGCTGCGACGATCGTCATTCTGGCTATCGCTCAATTCGCCACGCTGTCGCGCGGCGGCGTGCTCGCAACGCTCGGCGCCACGGTGATCGCAGGCCTGATCGTTTCACGTTCAGGAAAGTCAAAAATGCGCTTCGGAACGTTGGCGTTCCTGGTGATTGGCGGGTTGGGTGTTCTCGGCTGGATTGTCATGTCCGACACCGTAGCGACGCGCATGCAAACTCTCGCGAGCCGCGAGACAATGTCTGAGGAAATCCGGCTTCCGCTCTGGCGCGACACACTTGATCTCGCTCGCGATTTCTTTCCCTGGGGTTCGGGGCTGGGAACGTTTCGCTATACGTACCTCAAGTACCACTCACACGATAGCGAACTTTGGTACACACATGCACACAACCAGTACTTGGAGGCCGCTGCCGATGGCGGTCTGCCGGCATTGCTCGTGTTCGGCCTGGCCGTGCTGCTCATGGTTTGGGCGCTGATCTCACTCGCCCGCCTACGAGACAAACGCGATGAACCGTTCCTGATTCTGGGAACCTTTATACTCGTGAGCCAGCTCTTGCATGGCGTCGTCGATTTCATCCCATACTTGGCGCCCAACATGATGCTCATCGCGCTGCTATGTGGCGCGGTAGCCGGGCGGGCGACTCTGCGCGTCGCCAAAGGTCCAACCGGGCGTTTGCTCGGATGGCGCTGGCCAGGGTGGGCGATGGCGGTCGTCACATGTGCGATCTTTGCAGCCATGATGTGGAGTTGGCGTGAAACACGTATCGTGGCCCGGCTGGAACAGATACGCGGCGTGCTTCCATGGAAGGGCCAGCCGGCGGAAGCTGTGCCCGAAACGTTGGCGGCTGGCATCCAGGATTTGCAAAACGCCTTGGAACTGCGCCCCGACGATGCGGAATCGCACGAAGCCTTGGCCGAACTCTGGATCACGCTCTATCGCGTTCGCGCGCGAGCCGCGATTCTGCGGGAAATGGGATTCAAACCGGATGATCCGAATGTATGGAATTTTACGGATCCGGTGCTGCTGCATCATCTGGCCCAGCAACATCAACGCGCTAGCGACTCAGCGGCGTTGGCCGAGTTGCGTACCGAGGAGACAATCGCCACTCACTTGCAGCCGGCGTTGAATCACCTGCGAGCGGCCCGGCAGGCCTGTCCGTTGCTCGGGCATATGCACATGCGGCTGGCCGAACTGTGCTTCCTTGATAGCACGCCGAACGACGACGCCTTGCATCTGGAGCGAGCCGCGAGATTGGCGCATAGCAAGCCCGATTTGCTGGTCGAGATCGGACGCCTGGAATTCAGCGCCGATCGCAAAGACCGAGCGTACGCGGCCTGGCAGCGCTGCCTGACGGTAACAGACCGCTACGACGAGGCCGTCCTGCAATTCGCCAGCCAGGGCCTCACGGCCGACGCGCTGATCCACAAACTGTTGCCACCCGCACCGCTACGCATACTCGACTTTGTGCGGTTGAACTACTCGCATGCGGAAGCCGACCGCGATGCGCGCGATGCAATCCTCGACTATGCGTCGCAGTTGGCCGAATCGCCGGGCCACGATCTGAGCGAAACGCTCTATGTACGCGCCGCAACGGCGGCCCTGCGGGGTAAGACCGAACAAGCGATCGTAGCCTATCAGGAAGCGGTCTTTCAGCGTCCGGAACGTATTTCATGGCGTTTTGAGTTGGCGCAACTCTTAGCCGCACAGGGAGATGTGGAGGCCGCCCAGCGGGAAGCACGCTGGTGCTTGCGGGCCAGGCCTCGCTCGCGCGAATACCGCGAATTTCTAGAATCCCTGCATAATTCTTCGCGCATCCGTCAAGGGCGCTATAATCAGGTCGAAGGCGTTCAAACGGTACATTAGCGGCAACCGTTGCCTTCGACGACGATTTACCATCTTCTCGCGCCGCGAAGGTAAAACGCTCGTTGACACTTTTTTCGAGCGGAAACAGGATCGAAGAATACCCGCACAACATGCGTTGCGCAGGTGCGTCTGGATTCGCTCGATCGGCGAATGTCAACTTTGAGTCCACACTAGTGAGAATCGCATGAGCCTTGATTTCCCGCAGACCACGGAAGACACGAATCGTCTCGACCTGGACACGATTTTCCCCACCGCCGACGTGATGGCGTTTCTCAATCGCCGTCGCGGCATGATCGGTGCGATTACCGCCGTGTGCGTGACGCTCGCCTGCCTCTACGTCAACGTGGCGCCTCCGGTGTACTCATCGTCTTCCGAGATGTTGGTCATGAAGAAAGACGAAAGCATTTCTCCGCAAGGAACGCCAGGCCGTCGCGATTTTCAAGGCCGAGTCGCCGAAGACTTGCTGGCGACCCACATGCAACTTCTGCAAAGCCCGAAGATTGTCAGCCAGGCTGTCGATAAGCGCGAATTGCTCAAGCTCAAGTCGCTCAGCGCCTTGGCCGCCCAGGATATCGACGTCGTGCAGTACATCATCGACAACCTGTCGATCGATCGCGGTGGCGAAGGCGAAGCCAAAACCGCGCATGTGCTTACCGTGCATCTTCAGCACTCTTCGCCCGAAGATTGTGCGGCGATTCTCTCGGCTGTGATCGAAGCCTATCAGGACTTTCTCGGTGTTACGTTCCAGAACGTCGGCAACGAAGTGGTCAACCTGATCTCGACCAGCAAAGCCGAGTTGGAAGTCGAGATCCAGAAACTCGAAGGCGACTATAAGAAGTTTCGCGAAGAAGCGCCGATTCTGTGGAAAGGCGACCAAAGTTTCAATGTGCATCAATTGCGTTTGGTGGAACTCGAAGCGGCAATCTCGAAGATTCGCCTGCGCCGCACCGAAATCCGATCGCGGCTGGAAATGATCGAGCGTGTGCGCAACGACATGAAAGTGCGCGGGCTTTCCGACCTGGAACGGCTCGCGCTGATCGACGAAGCCGACATCGCTCGCTTGTCGATGCTGGTAAACGTGGAACAAGGCAGCTCCGTTTCCGAGGCGTTCCAAGCTTCGCAGCCGGTGCGCGTTGAAACGGCGTCGGCCGAGTTCGATCGATTGCTGGCCTTGAAGCTTGAAGAGAAGTCGCTGCTGGCCAACTTTGGCGAGTCGCACCCACGTGTTCAGGAAACTCGCAAGAGCATCGACGAGTTGACGGAGTTCCTGCGGGCAAACAAACAACAAATTGGCACATTCGATGAAAAGCCCGACGTGCAAGCCGACCAACTGCTGGCGGCTTACGTGGAATTGCTCAGGCACGACCAGGTCGACCTCGATCGACGCGAATACGAACTGACGCAGATTTCGCAGGAGGAAAGCAAGCTGGCCCGCGCCCTGGTGGGATACGAGTTGCAAGACCAGGCGATGCGTCAGGAAATCGAGCGCAAGCAAATGCTTTACAACGCCGTGTTGGATCGACTGAACCAGATCAATCTGGTCGCCGACTACGGCGGGTATGTGACCGAAGTGATTTCGGCTCCGCAACGAGGCGAACAAATTGCTCCTAGCTTCCCGTTGACATTAATGCTCGGCTTGTGCCTGGGACTTGTATTCGGCTGCGGGATCGCCACGCTGGTCGACCGCGCCGATAGCAGCTTCCGCAACCCGAAGCAGATCCGCCAGCAACTTGGCTTGCCGATCATGACGCATCTTGGCGATCTGCGCGTGAAGAAATCGGGTTGGGCCCGATTCATGAAGAGCGATACACCGCATCGTATCGACGAAACGATTCTGGCATTTCATCGTCCCAAGTCGCGAGATGCCGAAGCGATTCGCGGTCTGCGAACTTCGATCTACTTCAGCACGCGGGCCAAGAACCGCAAGATCTTGCAAGTCACAAGTCCTGGAGCTGGCGACGGCAAAACCACGCTCACCGCGAACCTGGCCGTTTCGCTCGCACAATCGGGCAAGCGTGTGTTGCTGGTCGATTGCGACTTGCGTCGTCCTCGCGTTCACAAAGTGTTTGGCCTCGACAACCATGTCGGGCTTTCTGATGTGATTACGGATCAGATCGAAATGATTGACGCCGTGCAATCGTGCGAAGTCGATAATCTTTCGGTTCTGCCGTGCGGCGCCATTCCACCGAATCCGGCTGAGTTGCTGGAAATGCCGGCCTTCGAACGTTTCCTGGCCGTTGTGCGAGAGAAATACGATTACGTGTTGCTCGACACGCCGCCCGTATTGGCTGTAAGCGATCCGGTTGTGATCGCAGGACATGCCGACGGCGTGGTGTTGGCGATTCGCTTGAAGAAGAACAGCCGCACGAATGCCGCGCGGGCCAAGGAAGTGCTGGCCACTTCCGGTGTCGCCATGCTCGGTGTGGTTGTCAACGGCGCCGGCGCGAGCACGAGCTACGGATATTCTTGCGGCGCCGACGAATTTGGCGGCTACGCTTACGGCGATGGCAAGGAAATCGGGCAGTATTATTCCGACGAGGAAGTGACCTCGTCGCGGTTTTAGTTACCTCCCCACGCGTGATCCGCGTCTCTTGACGCGGCCGCGCTAGCGGCCGGGCGTCTCCTCCCTAACGCCCCACGAGCCGTGAATTGTCTTACCCATTTTCAGTGTCCCGGCAACGGGCTCCGCTACCGGTATGCACCAACGAGGTTACGCAGCCATGAGCAGCATTCTTCGCTTTTTCCGTAAACGTTCCTCTTCTGCGAAGGCACGGCCCCGAGCGTCCTCGCGGCGTCCCTTGATCGATCCCTTGGAGGAACGAATCACGCTGACCGCGAGCAGCTTCGGATTCAAGGTCATTAATAACGACCTCTATTTCGAAGTGCGCGGCGATCGCTACTCGTCGGATACGATTACGGCGTATACCGACATCAGCGGCGATTCGACCATTCGCGTGCAGAACGGACTGGGCGATGCCACCTACAGCGTGTCCGCGGGTTGGGTGGGCTTAGCACAATTGCAAACCGGCGCAACTTACAAGGGATTGCTGATCCGCGGCCTGGCGGGAGACGACCTGATTGACGCCAGCCAATTGACCGGCGACCGCGCCAAAATTATGGGTGATCACGGCCACGATGTGATTATCGGCAGCCCCAATGCCGACGAACTGGTCGGCGGCAAAGGCAACGACTCGATCTTTGGCGGCGCCGGCAACGACACGATTCGCGACTCCGATCACAACAATACGCTTGACGGCGGCCCCGGCGCGGACAAGATCATTGGCGGCAGCGGCAAGGATCTGATCATTGCCGACGCCGACGACACGTTCCTGCGCGGCGGCGACAATAAGGATCGCATTGAATTCGAAGGCTCGGCCGCGGAAGTCGATTTCGTGAACTTCGACTTCGAGTCGGTTGTCGGCAGCGCCCACGACGACGTGATCGACAATTCTAAATTCGCCGGCCCTGGCGGCGTGAAAGTGTTCGCTCGCGCGGGCGACGACACGATCGTTTCCAGCAAGGCTGGCGACCTGATCGACGGACAAGCCGGCGAAGACGCTGTGAGCTATCAAGGTTCGGGGGTCGGCGTGAAAGTGAATCTCCAAGTGGCTGTTCAGAACTCGCCGGGCAGCGATGCCGATGGCGACGAACTGCGCTCGATCGAGAATGTCATCGGGTCGGACCACAACGACCAAATCACCGGCGATGATAACGGCAACATGATTCAAGGCCGCGGCGGCGACGACTTCATCGAAGGACGTGGCGGCGACGACCGTCTTTTCGGCGGGCAGGGTAGCGACCAGCTCTTTGGCGACATGGGCAACGACGTGCTCAACGGCGGCCTCGATCCGGATCGACTCTTCGGCGGCCTGGGCGAAGATACGATCATTGTCGACTGGGCAAATCTCAACGATCTGCAACTCTTTGGATTCGGCGAAGCCGACACCTATCGTTATCGCAATGTCATTGTCAACGGGGTGATCGACGTGACCCGAGTCGATGCGATCGACGCGTATTTGAATAACCTAGGCGATGACAATCAGTCCGACTTCGATGAGGGTGTCGACCTGACAGAATACTTCGATTAGCGCAACAATCACGGAGCTGGCTTGCAACGACCACTTCCCACGGCAATCGTGCGGGTCAACCCACAAGCAAAGCGTTGCCGGCGATTTTTTCCAGGCTCGCGTTAACGAGATTGGGAAGGTTATCGCGAATTTCGTCCGACGATGTTTCACTGCTTTGCGACGACTTCAAGGAGAGTTGGCCTTTACTCAGGAGATCTGAAAGCAAATTTGCGAGATCGACATCGGAGTGCTCCCCGTCGAGGTGCCCGAGCACCAAACGATCGACATCATTGAGCGGGATTACTTCCTGTCGCCGACTCGTTGCAAAGCGAAACTTGCGAGCCTGCCGGCGAGCATAACCGCTGGCGATTGGCCGCTCGGAAAGAGATTGGACGAATTCAATGCTCCCTACGGAAAGTTCGATCATGCCCGCTGTGTAGCAGCGAATCATCAAATCGCCAATCGCCTTGGCTTCGGCCTGAGTCGGATACGTTTGCCCGAGGCGTTTGGCGGCTTCGGCAATGAGCGTGGAAAAGGAAACAGATTTGGGAAATCGACTGACCGCTTCGATCAAAGCCGCTTTCATCAGCGGAACGTCCGACTCGAGCGACATGCCGGCCGGATGCACAAACTCCAATGCGCCAGGCTCGTCGAGCGGGGTATCGGTCTCGGCGGGTTTAAGCGACGAAGCAACCCACAGGTTTTCGAGCAACGTTCCATCGAGTTTTCGGCTGAGTTGAACGGATTGATGACACAGCAGCGTCTGACGAAATGTACGGTTCTTGAGGAAATCGAGGTACTGCTCGGTATGCAGAATCGTCGGCGCGATACGGCCCAGAGTCTCGGATATCTTAGTAGGCAGGTTGGTCGCAACCATCGTGTTCACATCCACCTCGCCAAGATACTGAAGACGCTGATGCGCCGCTCGCTCCATGAATTGATGAAAGTAGAGCGGGTAGTTGTGTTCTTCCAGGTGCTCGTGGAACAGATACGAACCGCTCTGTCGGCTCAGATTGTCGAGTTCCGTTTTGAGCATGGTCCCATAGGCGTTCCCTTCCGCCGACACCGACTCAGACAAGAACTTCAGCAGCGCGCGCGATTGCTGCACGCGGTCCTTCGGCGATTCGAAACGCGAAGAGTGATACAGCATCATGTCGCGGATCATGCCGCGCATGTGCCATCCCGGATACGTGTTGTAGCTCACATACGCAATGCCCTGCGGCGCCAGGTTCTTGCGGCAAATCTCGAGAATCTTCTCTTGTACTTCCGGCGGCACCCACGAGTAGACGCCGTGGCAAAGTATGTAGTCGAACTCGCCAAAGTCGGCGTCCACGTCGGTGATACTCAGATGCCGCAAATCAAGGTTATCGAGGCCCAACTCCCGGGCCGTGGACTGGCCTTCGGCGATTTGTTTCGCGGAAAGGTCGATTCCCACAAACTGAGAATCGGGATACGACTCAGCCAGCGGCATCAGATTGCCACCCGAGGCGCATCCCAACTCCAGAACTCGGCAACGACGCGGCGAGGCGGGCTCCATGCCAAAAATTGTCGCCACGGTTGCCAGGCGATCGGGATGCGTCTTTGCGATGGGAATTTCGGGATACGGAACGTCGTCGTAACTATTCGACGCGACCTGCTCGGCTGCCACGGTCATGAAATCATTTCCTCGGAAAAAGTTCCAGGTCGCCCCGCCGCCTGGCCAAGGCGTAAGAGGTTGGGGCAAGTTTCTAGGTCAATAAATTGCCCAAACATTGGGGCTTTGTTAAACATAGCTTGTTAGAGAGTTCTGGGCGATGATCTTGCCGAGAACGTGTGGAAAGTGACAGATCGAATGGCGATGCCGGATTTTCTGATTATCGGGGCTGCTCGTAGCGGGACGACCGCGCTCGCGAAGATACTGCAACAACATCCCGACATCTTCCTCAGCGAGCCCAAGGAACCGCACTTCTTTGCCTTCGCCGATCAGCCGCCTTGCTTCACCGGACCGGGCGACGATGTAATGATGAATCGCGTCGCGGTTACCGATCCTAAGGCGTTCGAGGCGCTCTTTTCCGGGGCTCCAACCAGCGCTTTGCGGGGCGAGGGATCGGTCTCCACACTTTATTATCATGACAGTTCGATTCCCAACATTCAGCGTTAC
>JAGQOS010000539.1 GCA_020427265.1 Planctomycetales bacterium | reverse complement strand
CGAACTGGTCGCTACGCTCGATCGGCAGGGAGAGTTCGGGCAGAAGCGAGTGGAGCTCGACTACGACGTGTACGCCGAGGGCGAAGCCGAGCTCGGCTGGCTCAACAGTAGCCTGACGGTCGTGAGCAACCAGAAGTTTTCGCTCGATGCGCTACTGCTGGAACTGGTCGAGCGACTACGCAACTCACTGGCGACGATCGAGGCGGAAGCGGCCCATTTGAAGGCGATCGGCCTATGGGAAGGATTTTACGGAGTCGCCAATTTGATTAGCAGCGATTCACCAGCCCAACTCTCGCTGCCGGCAGATTGCCAAACCGATGCCGCAGAGTTGGTGATCAACGCCCGCGTGGCGGTCGCACCCGAGACGCTGCAGGAACACGTCGAGCGGGCGGTAGCCGAAACGTGCAAAGCGTTGGGCGCAACGGCCAATTTCCGACAGACCCGCAGCTTCCGGCCGGGCCGTCCCGTGCCGACCCATCGCCTGAATTGATTGGCCAAACGATCTCCCCTGGGACAATCGCGACTGCGCGAGGCGGCGGCAAGTGTTGCCTAGCAAAAATGCACACTGCCACGTTTGGCGATCGCCTCCGTGGAGAGTTTCCGCTTCGGAAAGGCCGTCGTATGCGACTTCCAGCAACCCTAGCCCCAAAAATACGGCGTTTTCACGCGACTGGCTTCCAAACGCCAACTCGTCGCACTACGAGTTTCACAACACCCAGACGGTTGGCATATCAATTGCTCTTCCCAAACGGTTTTGAATCCGTTCGTCGAACCTGTCGTGAGCTTTGCGGGTCTGACTAGTGCGTGTTTCAAAACGCGTCATCCGTAGGGCACGAGCCCGAGGTTCTCCGGAAAAACTGGACGCTAGCGCGTTCCGGAGAATCGTTTTGAAATGCGATCTAAAGACGCAAGGCTCTCCTAGTTACCATTCACAACGCTCGCACACAAATTGCCCCGGCCATGATGACAGCGCACCCGCCCCTTTCGCAGGAGAATTGGCACGAACTAAAACGCGTGGTCGTGGAGAAACGTCACTGGCAAAACCGATTAGAAGACGCCACGTGCCTGGTCGCGAATCGAGCCGAGGTCGACGTTTGTTCCGTCTATCTGCGCGAGGAGCCGGGCTCGCAACTCGTGCTGCGCGCCACGGTTGGGTTGCGGCAATCGTCGGTCGGGAAACTCGCCATGCAGTTCGACGAGGGTCTCGTCGGCCTGGTGGCTCAAACGCAGCGCCCGCTGGCTGTGGAAAATGCCCCGGCCCATCCGCGCTTCAAATACTTCGCCGAAGCTGACGAGGATGCGTATCATAGTTTCCTCGGTGTGCCAGTACTTCTCGGCGGCCAGGTGCGCGGTGTGCTGGTGGTGCAAACGATTGAGCCACGCCGGTTTTCGATCGAAGAGGCGAACGTGCTGCGCGAGGTCGCCAAAAACTTTGCCGCCATCTTGCGCGATGCGTGTTGAATTGACTCAATCACCACGAACAACCCGGTGCTTTTGAGTATTTTCGCTATTTGCGGCAATCTCAAGGAGCTACGCGCTCGTCGGGTCGGTACCGATTCGACGTCTTCCGCCAAGCGATTCACCATTGCGTATCGCGCCGCCACTCGCCATGATGACCGCACGCAATTTCGCGTCTTCTTGATCGCCATGGTGAATGCATGCCTGCTGTCTTTGAACATTGCCTCACCGTGCCCAGCGGGGCGATCGACGGGCAGGGGCACGTGAACAATCTCGAATACCTGCGCTGGATGCAGGACGCGGCGGTCGCGCATTCCGCCGCCCAAGGCTGGCCGACGGCGCGCTATCGCGAAATCGGCGCGGGCTGGGTCGTGCGTTCGCATAAAATTGAATACCGGCTGCCAGCCTTCGCCGGCGACCGGATCGTGCTCCTCACCTGGGTGGCCAACTTCCACAAGATCCGTTCGCTACGCAAATACAAAATCACCCGGCCGGCCGATGGCGCGATCCTGGCCATCGCCGAAACAGAATGGGCCTTTATCGGTCTCGAACATCATGTGCCGCGGCGGGTGCCCGAGGAACTGCGCGCGGCGTTTGCGATTGTGGCGGATGAGGAGGCGCCGTAGGTCGCGGCATCAAAATCTTGTCTTTTGAGCCTCGCTTGGTGAGAAAAGCCGTATCAACGCTCAATCTCAAGAACTGCTGCGGTCGGCGCTGGCGCTTCCCGAAGCGGAACGCGGCGAATTCGCTGATCGAAAGCCTCGATCCGCCACCCGATGACGATACAGACTCCACATGGGCCGAAGAAATCTGCCAGCGCATCGAGTCGATCGAGAATGGCGAAATGAACTTGATTCCCTGGGACGACGTGATGCGCGAATTGAGCGAGCGGCGCCACGCCTGAATTACGACGGCCCTAAGTCCACCGAACAAACCGGGCGCTAGCGCGTTCCGGCTAATGGCTTTGAGGCGATTGCTACTGCTTCGCCCGCTCGGCGACCAGCAGTTGCGCGCGGCCTTGGGCGAGTTGGCGGTCGCGGATGGCGAACAGCTCGTCGCTATTGGCGTGCATCGCTTTGGCATCGGCCACTTGTTGGGCGGCGGCCGCCGCGTCGACCTTGTCGCCGGCAATGGCGCGGTTCGTAAGCACCGAAACGACGTTGTCGGCCACCTGCACGAAGCCGCCGTCGATGTAGAACGTTTTCCTGGCGCCGTCTTCGCCGGTGATGCGCATTTCGCCATAACCGAGCCGACCAATCATGGGGCTGTGCAGCGGCGCAATGCCGATCTCGCCATCGAACAAGGGGAGGGCGACGAACTTGGCCAACGTATCTAGCGCCGTGGCCTCGGGTGTGACCACGACCAGATGCATCGCGGATTTGTTAAGCGTTGGTTTGTCAGCCATGGTCGGCGGTCGTTTCCAAAATCAGAGACACAAACAGTGCGATCCAACCCGGTCGCGTGACTATTTCTGATCCTTCTTCCACTGCTCCTCGGCCTGTTCGATCGGACCGACGTACATGAACGAACTTTCGCTCAGGTGATCCCATTTGCCATCGCAGATTTCTTCGAAGCTGCGGATCGTGTCGTTGATCGACGTGAACTCGCCGGACTTGCCTGTGAAGACTTCGGCCACGTAGAACG
>JAGQOS010000538.1 GCA_020427265.1 Planctomycetales bacterium | reverse complement strand
CACGTCGGTCGCCGTTACGCCTTCGCGGTGAAGGTGTACGTTTTCTTGAACTGTTGCATGAAACACTTCCTCGCCGCGGACGAGTGCGATACGACTTTGCAGCACGTCGGGCCGGAGATCTCGAGGGTAAAAGCCATCGACGGTCAGGTGTCCGGTTGTCGGGCTTCGCAACCCGCACAGAACGTCGGTCAGAGTGCTCTTGCCGCTTCCCGATTCGCCAAGAATTGCAACGGCGTCGCCAGGATCGATCTGCTCGCTAATCCCCTGGAACACCGGAGAGTTTCCAGGCCACGCGTAGCTGAGCGCGTGCAATTCGACTTCCGCGGGGCGTGATCGGTCGATGGCCAGCATGCCATCCTGTCGCTGTGTGGGCATGTCGAACAAGACCCCTAGTTTATCGACCGCCGCCAACAGGTCGTAGAAACTCTCCATGTGCTTGCCAAACTTTGCGACCGAGCCGATGATGACTGTTACGATCAATTCCGCGGCAACCAACTGGCCCAAAGTCAATTCGCCAGCGACCACAAGCCAACCGCCGATACCGAGTAATACGGTGCTGGCCACGGCCTGCAGCCCCAGCGCGAAAACAATTTGCCGCATGAGTATTTTGAAATGGCTACGGCGGGCGTTCAGATACTCATGTATCAAACGGTCGGCACGCTCCAGTGCAAAGTCGGCCCCGCCTTCGTTACGAAACGCTGTCGGACAGCGGGCGATGTCTTCCAGCCAACTTGCCATGCGATACTTGTGCTTCGATTCTTTAATGGCGCTGACCACGGCCCCACGTCCGAGGACAAAAATAATGAAGGCAATCGCCGAGAGCAGGAATAGGTCGAACCCCAGCAGCCACGGATGGTAGAAGCCGAGTACGACCATGCCGATTAGCGTGCTCAGGCAGAGGCCGAGACCGTCGAGGAGCAACTGCGCCGAAACCTTCTGGACGGTGACCACGTCGAAAAACCGATTTACAAGTTCCGGGGCGTATTCGTTCCCGTCGGCTTCCAAGTCGGTTCGCGGCAGTCGATAGGCCAGATCGCCAGCGACTCGCGCGAACAGACGCCGTTGAACGATTTCCGTCACGTAGGTCTGCAATGCACGAATCGCACCTTGAAACCCTAGAAACGTCAACAGAATGATGGCCAATACGAAGATCGGCTGAACAAACCGGCCGAACGCAACTGTGTTGACCAGCGCTTCGACGGCCATGGGTGTTGCTAGCATTAGCAGGGCGACGACGAAGGCAAAGACGACGACAATCCAAATGTCGGACATTTCGGGCTTGAGAAGCGCCCACAGCCGTTCTACTGGAGTGAATTTGTGGCCGTTCATCCCAACGTCGGATGAAATCGCGACATCGCTGGGTTGAACAATCACGCAGCGTAATACGCCATCTTTGGCAAGCTGTTGGAGCGTTTGTTTCAGTTTGCGGGCAGACACCGTCTCGAGCTGCTCGAATTCTCCCGCCACCAGGACCTGAAACCGTCCGCGTACAGGCGCGAGGGTCGCCAGCCACTGGCCATCGGCCATCTCGAAGCCTTCTTCCCGGTAGCAGACGAGTTGAGCATGGCCGCGCGCCAAAGAAAGTGCTTCGTCGACCGAACAGTCGATAGTCTTGGTTCGCAGCCCGAGGCTGTCGGATGCTTCGGAGAACCACTTCCACCAGAGGCGGGCTGGCTCGCCCGGCCAGGCCCGCGTCGTTTCGGCGAGCACTCGCCTCGAGGCGTTGCGTTCGTGCGCGGGATTCTCGCTGGTCAAGTGTTCCAGGATCGACGCAGCGCCTCGCGTTTGCAATCGGTAGTCGCCCATCATTAGCTTGCTTGAATTCATCAGTTCTATTTCTATTTTCCGTTTCACGACTTTGCATGAAATATAATACGCGAAAAATAAGTCGTCAATATTTGTTCGTAACAAATTTATCGTGTTTTTAACTTCACATAATTAGCCGAATCGGCTAACTTAGGTGGTAGGGAAACGCCGATTTTGAACCAGGAGCGGTTTTGCGTACCAGCCAACGGATCGTCGATCACCATGACAAAACAGGTTAAGGCCCGAAATCGCCAGGTTTCTCGTACTATAGAGCCAAACGGCGCCAGGACATTCTCGGGATGGACTTTTTTGACCAATCACGGCCACGTTTTGGCCGTACTGCACCTGGCGCCTGAAAAGGTGCTTCGGGAAGTCGCTGTCGAAGTTGGCATCACGGAGCGGGCGGTCCAACGAATCGTTCAGGACCTGGAAGAGGCCGGTTTCATTGAACGTGAGCGCATCGGACGCCACAACCGCTACAAGATCTTAACGAACCAGCCTCTGCGACATCCGATCGAATCTCATCGGAAAGTTGGAGATCTGCTCAAGCTGGTCAACGAGGATTGAACACCGAGCCAGGGAACGTAGTAGATTGTTTCGCACGCAATGTTCCGCTCTCACGCGTGTTCCGCTATTTCATCGTTTGTGCCGGGTCGGCGAACGTCTGAGTTTGCCCGCTTAAAAAACCGGAACCTGCCATCAGGCGTTTCCCGATGAGCATGTTTCCTCGTCTCGCAAATTGAAGCCTTTCCGCCCAATTCTTGGGTTTTCCTGCACTGGCGAATGTGCGACTGCCGCCAGATGTGCATTTTCGTACGAAATCTACTGATTGCTCGCTGTCGGAATTCAGGGCTACGATCAACGGCGAAGCAGCGGGGCCAGCATACATTACGTACTCATGCTTTGCACTCACGAAGGGGCGACGTCGCGCTATGTTCGACTTATCGTTGTTCGCAAGAAAATCCGTTGGACAAATCACTCGAACTTCCCATGCTCCGCGCTCGCGGCACTTTTCTCGTGCGATGCGTGTCGAATCACTCGAGTCGCGTCATGTTCTCTCGCCGTTGGCGCCGTTGGGCGATCATCATGGCGAGACCCATTGTTGTGGCGACGATCACAGCCACGCGCTGTTGATCGGCATCAATCTGAACGACGCCGACTTGCACGACGGGATCTTTGTTGCAACAAATTTTTCTGGCGCAAGCCTGATTAACACGAACTTCGAAGGCGCCGACCTGACGCGCGCTGTCTTAAATAGCGCAGATTTCGGCGGCAGCGCTGCCGTCGGAGCCCATTTC
>JAGQOS010000537.1 GCA_020427265.1 Planctomycetales bacterium | reverse complement strand
GGGTGCGAGGATCGCGACGATACGGCGTCCCTGCATCGACGGCCCCATTTCGGGCTTCGACAGGTCTCCCAGCTTTTCGATGAAGGTCTTGACGACCTTGAAGCCTTCTTCGGTATGCGCATTTTCGCGACCGCGAAAGACGACCGAGAGGACCACCTTATCTTTCTGTTCTAGAAAGCCGCGCGCCTTTTTGAGCTTGAAATCGAGATCGTGCTCGCCAATTTTTGGCCGCAGGCGAATTTCCTTGTTCTTTGTTTGATGCACGTGCCCTTTATGCTGCCGCTTCTTCTGCTGGTATTTGAATTTGCCGTAATCCATGATTCGGCAAACCGGCGGCTTTTCGTTCGGGGCGACTTCGACCAGATCCAACCCGGCCTCGCGCGCCAGATTCATCGCTTCTTCGGTCGGAATGATGCCCAACTGTTCACCATCGTTTGAGATGACACGAATTGGGGTAACTCGGATCTGATCGTTGATCCTCTGCTGATTACGTTCCAAGCGTCGTCTTCCTCCTGGATTATCCGAGGCGAATGGTCAGGTTGCCGCGCGGATTCGCTTCGGAAAAATGCCGCGCAGACCGGTGATTCTCAGCTAGAGTATCGGCCATGTTCGGGTGACCGTCAACCTTTCTCGGGGCGATTTGGCCGCTTTTCGGGCCTCGGCTGCCATGGCCTTGGCCAC
The DNA here is from genome assembly GCA_020427265.1 of Planctomycetales bacterium. GTDB lineage: Bacteria > Planctomycetota > Planctomycetia > Pirellulales > JAGQOS01 > JAGQOS01. Next base: position 2,426 of record JAGQOS010000537.1, on the reverse strand, counting down.
CGTGCTCGACGGCTCATTGAAGCAGTCCAAGTGCGAGGCCGGCGAAGGCCAGGAGGGCGAGCCCGGCAAGATAGTAAAGCGTTGGCAAGGCCGTTTTACGCAAGGTAGCGCCTTCCTGGCCTAGTAGGCCGACCGTCGCCGACGCGGCGACGACATTATGAATGGCGATCATGTTGCCGGCCGCCGCGCCGACGGCCTGGAGCGCGACGACCGTTGTGCTGGAAATCGCCAGTTTTTGAGCCACGCTATGCTGAAAAGCGGAAAACATGAGGTTGCTAACGGTATTGCTGCCGGCCACAAACGCTCCGAGCGCCCCGACCATGCCGGCCACGGCCGGCCAGGCAGCGCCGACCGAATCGGCCGCGAAACGTGCCAACTCGACGGGCATGCTATCGAGCCCAGCCGAGCCATCGCCCGAATTGATGTAGACGCGAACCATTGGCACAGTAAAAACCAACACAAACCCAGCAGCCAGCAGCACGCGGCATGAATCGGCAACCGCCTTCCGCAGCGCGCCGGCTGACATGCGATGCAAAAAAAATGTAAGCCCGACGACCACAAAGAAGACGGAGGCCGGCAGGTAGAGCGGGCTCGATTTCGCGCTAATGGATGTTCCGAAGAGCTGTGAGATTTCTACCGTAACGCGCGGGTCTTTCAGCCAGCCGCCGAACGGAAGTTGGCGTAATCGAGTTAGTAGCAGCAATACGGCCACCAGGGCATAGGGTGTCCAGGCCAATGCGATTGGCATTGAAGAAGTCGAATGTTCTGCGTCGGCGGTATCTTTTTCCATGCGATCAAAACGCCCGCGCCAGTCGTCGGGCCAGTCAGTCTCGTCGGCGAAACGCCAGGAATCCTTCGGGAGCAGCCAGCCGCGGCGGGCCGAGAAAACGACGATTGCCAATCCAACCATGCCGCCCAGCAGCGATGGAAACTCAGCGCCCAAGAACCGCGCTGTGAGCCAATAGGGTATGACAAATGCCGCGCCGGCAAAGAGAGAAAAGGGGAGAATCGATAGGCCTTCGGTCCACGATTTCCGTTGGCCGAAGAAGCGCGTCATCATCATGACCATCAGCGTGGGCATCAGCAGGCCGCAACAGGCGTGAAAGCTGGCGGCGCGTAGCGTGACCGCTTGCAGGTATTCGCTCTTGGTTGTCGCTTGTTTGGCGAGCCACGCTGTGAACGCTTCGTTTTCTATCCCGTTGGCGACACCGATGACGATCGGTGTGCCGACTGCGCCGAAGGTAACGGCCGTGCTCTGAATCATCATGCCGAGCATCACGGCGCACGCGGGCGGAAAACGCAACGCGACCAGCAACGGCGCCGCAATGGCGGCTGGCGTGCCGAAGCCCGAGGCGCCTTCGATAAACGAACCGAACAACCAGGCTACGATGATTAGCTGCACACGTCGGTCACCGCTGATGGCGTCGAAGCTATGGCGCAGCGCCTGCACGGCGCCCGACTGTTCGAGTGTTTTCAAGAGCAAGATCGCGCCGAAAATGATCAACAGTAGATCGCATGTGATCAGGCCACCTTGCACGGTCGATGCAGCGATCGTGGGCGCGGATACCCCCCAGACGAAAAACGCCAGCGCGACCGTGGCCAAATACACGAGCGGCATCGCCACCTTGGCCGATAAGCGCAAGCCGACCAGAAGCAGACCCGCAAGGAGAATCGGCGAGGCGGCGAGCAGTGCGTAGAGAAGTTCGTAGAGTAGCGAAAGCAAATCGCAAGGCTCCGTAGGCAATTGTCGATGTAGCCTAATACTCGTTCTTTGCGCCAGCGCCAACCAGGCCCGCGTTTTCGCCAGAAGCAATTTGTCGAACGATCTTGGCGTCGATTTCCGCCTGTAGCTTCGCGATCGCCTCGGCCACGGTCATCGCGCCCAGGTCCTTCGATTCGATCCGGTCGCGGACCGTAACCGTGCCGTTGTCTTTATCGCGTTCGCCGACGACGAACATGTAGGGCACGAGCTGCATTTGGCCATCGCGTATTTTCGCGCCCAGCTTTTCGCCGCGGTAATCTCCAGTAGCGCGCAGGCCGGCTTCGCGCAGTTGTTGCTCGACCTGCCGGCCGTACTCTTCCGACTTTTCGCTTACTGTAAGCACGCGCACCTGTTCCGGCGCCAGCCACAGCGGGAAGGAGCCGGCGAAGTGCTCGATGAGCACGCCGATGAATCGCTCCATCGAGCCGAACGGAGCGCGATGGATCATGACGGGGCGATGGGGCCGGTTGTCGGCGCCGATGTAACTCAGGTCGAAACGCTCGGGCAGATTGTAGTCGACCTGCACGGTGCCGAGTTGCCACTCGCGGCCGATGCAGTCGCGCACGACGAAGTCGATCTTCGGGCCGTAGAAGGCGGCTTCGCCCGGTTCGGCCGTAAACGGTTTTCCCAGGCCTTCGGCCGCGGCGCGACAGGCCGCTTCGGC
>JAGQOS010000536.1 GCA_020427265.1 Planctomycetales bacterium | reverse complement strand
CGACCCAAGAGAGGAATCACTCCGATGCTCAAACGTTCGCATGTCCGACTTGCCTTGTTCTTTGCCGCGATTGCGTTTCCCGTTAACTCCTTCGGCGCAGACGGCTGGGTATCGCTGTTCGACGGCAAGTCGTTCGACGGTTGGAAGATCAACGAAAACCCCGAGACATGGAAGATCGAAGACGGCGCCATGGTTTGTCACGGCGAACGCAGTCATGTGTTTTATGTGGGAAACGACAAGCCGTTTGTGAACTTCGAATTTCAGGCAGACGTGATGACGAAGCCGGGCAGCAACGCCGGCATCTATTTCCACACGAAGTATCAGGACACCGGCTGGCCCAAGGGCGGATTCGAAGCCCAAGTGAACAACTCGCATCACGATCCGAAGCGCACGGCCAGCCTCTACGCAGTCGACAACGTTTTGGAAGCGCCGGCCAAGGACAACGAATGGTTCACGATGACCATCCGCGTTGAAGGCAAGCACGTGACGATCGGCGTGAATGGCAAAACACTGACCGACTACACCGAACCTGCCGACGCCAAGCCGGGCAAAGATTTCGAACGCGTGGTCAGCAGCGGCACGTTCGCCTTGCAAGGACACGACCCGAACAGCACGGTCTATTTCAAGAACTTGAAAGTGCGGCGTTTGCCGTAGCCTCGTCGCACGGTCGATCGCCGATCGATTCGTCGACGAACTTCTTCGCGCCTCGATGTGCTCTTGGCGATCCGTTAGGGTGACGCTGCGCGCCGCCGGTGCGATTTCAGGCGCGGAGTACCACAGCCGTTTGCCGGCGATCTTCGTTGTTCGTTTCGCCTACTTCCCCGCGCCGGCGTGGGACTGATCTGCTCGTCGCTGGGTAAACCCGCGCCATGCCTGGCGCATTGGGCAAATGCAAACAGGCTGAAATCCACGCATAAGTGAACATTTATGCGTAAATTCGCGTTCGGCATCGAAATTGCGTTCAACGTGGCCGTGCCTGATTGGTCTTCTTCGGCTCGGCGGTGCGCTTCCGCCGCGACGAGTGGGCCTCTCATGGCACAATCCGCGACATTCCGCTGTCCGACGTGCGTCGCGCACTCCGCGCGTCGATGTGCGCCGGACACGGGTCGCGGAACCAAGGGCATACCGATTCGCATTTCGATACGAGGGCACCGCATCATGCCATTTCGCACCTGGAGTCAATGGCTAACACACGTTCGCGCCAAGTTTCGCAACGGCAGCGCTTCTTCGGCCACGGCGCGTCCTGCGGCGCAGCGTCGGCCGGCGATCATGCAACTCGAAGAGCGGCGCGTGCTCTCGGTCAATGTGGGACTCGAACCGGCGACAGGCGAGCTCGCGATTACCGGCACGCCGCAAAACGACACGGTGGAAGTGCGATTGCTTAGCGATACGGAACTCGAAGTGCACATCGAGAGCGGCAGCCAATCCGAAACACAGGTCTTTCAGCGGGCCGACGTGAATCACATCACGTTCGAGGGTGGCGATGGCGACGACCGCTTCGTCAACGCCACCGACATCGCCTCGACCGCCAACGGCGACGGCACCGGGAAGAAGCGGACCATCGCCGAGGGACGCAAACTGGGCGACGCGATGCTCGACGAGTTCGACCGCGTGTGCGGCCTCAAGAACCTCCGAGTCCTCCATCTCAATGACTCGATCGGGACACGAGGGAGCAATCTCGACCGCCACGCCCACATCGGAGAGGGCAATGTCGCGATGGGGGCTTTCAAGGCGGTGGCGAACCGCCCCGAACTCGGCGGCGTACCGATGATTCTGGAGACCCCCAAGGGCGAGGATGAAGAGGGCACCGCGTGGGATACCATCAATCTCCGCAGGCTCCGGAAGCTGGTCGATTAGCGACCGAGACCGCCAATTGGCGATCTCACCCCTCCGGTATGTGGATCGACCCCCCTTTGGACCGATAGAACCCCATCAGGGATGTCCCGGAGATTGAATCTGATGAGATCGGCTCGATTGTTGTGTCTGACGCTCACCATTGGAGGCGTCGGTGCGCTCACGGCGTGCGGTGGGGGAGGCGAGAAGGCCCCCAACGACGCGACCGTTCAGGAGGAGCCCCGTCAGCAACGCCGGAATCCCGACGCCGAAGCGTTTGTCGTCGAGGCTGACCTCGCCCGCGACGAAGGCGACTACGAGAAGGCCATCGAACTCCTGACCCAAGCGATCGAGAAGAACCCCACGCTCACCGTCGCCCACCTTTCGCTGGGTGATGTCTATACCGAGATGGGTGACTACCAGAGCGCCGAGGCGGCGTTCGGGACCGCCGCTCGCCAGGAGCCGCGTAACTACGACGCGCAGTACAAGCACGGCCTCTCGCTCCAGTTGCTCGACCGATTCTCCGAGGCCATCCGCGCCTACCTCCGAGCGCTCTCGATCAATCCCGAGAGTTTCGACGCCAATCTCAACATCGCCACCGCGTACATGGCGCTGAACGAACCCGTCCAGGCGCTCCTCTACGCGCAACAGGCCACGCGCATCGATCCGCTCTCGGGCCCCGCCCACGCGAATCTCGGCTCGGTGCACAGCGCGCTCGATCAGCACCCCGAGGCGGTCCGCGAGTACGAGGCCGCCGCCGAACTCATGGAGCTCTCGCCGCAGCTGCTCATGAACATGGCGGTGAGCCAGGGCAAGATCAACAGGTATGTCGAGATGCGCAACACGCTGCTCGCGCTGCTCGATCTCGAGCCCAGCGCCGACGCGTACGAGCGTCTCGGCTTCGCCGAGTTCCGCCTGCGCGAGTATCCCGCCGCGGAACTCGCATTCCGCCACTCCATCGAGATGGACGCCAACTACTACCCCGCGCTCAACGGCCTGGCGGTCTGCCTGCTGCAGAACTGGCTCTGGAGCGACCAGGAGGACGACGCCGCCCACGACGAGGGTGTCGATCTTCTGCGCCGCAGCCTGCGCATCAACCGCAATCAGCCGCGGATTGTTGACCTGCTCTCACGCTACAGCTGATCGACCAGCTGCCCGCCGGTGAAGTCCTCGGGTTTCTTCTTGACGAACCCGAACCACGCGAGGCAGAAGAGCGGCCACGGCAGACTGATCAGAATGCCGATGCCCAATCCGATCCACTGACCATATGGATT
>JAGQOS010000535.1 GCA_020427265.1 Planctomycetales bacterium | reverse complement strand
CTCAAGATCCAAGTGATCCTTGAACTTCAGCGATTGTTCGAAATGTTGCGCCGCAGCCGTGCGAAATACGTCCATGTCGTTCGCAGGAGGAGAGCCCGGACGATAGACGGCCGTGCGCACAAGCTCTGGCCCCAAGCTGTCACCCCATGGGCCTGCCCGTAACGCCTGCTCCAGACGCAGTAAACCAAAATAGTACTGGATTAGCGGGTTTTCGCGATCGAAGACTGCAGCTTGTTTCAGCGCCCCTTCGGCCGCCGTCAAGTTTTCGCATTCCAACTGCGCAGCCGCGATGGCGATTCCTCGCCACACTTCTACGTCGAGCGGTAGATCAATTTGCTGCCATCCATGTGCCGCCAAATTCATGTGGCCCGCTCGATGCAACTGCAACAGCCGCTCAATTCGGGCAACCGGGGTAGCTAGTTCGCTGAGCCGAGTATCGTCTGCCGTAACGGCATCGCCGTCATGCATGGGCTGAGCCGCAGAGGCTGTGTCACCGGGCAGCAACCCCGGTGCATACGTCTCTTCCCCCGCCGAAATCGAACCTAGAGACGCCAGGCAACCTGCCAAGGTAAAAGCGCCTGTCCATTTGAGCGCGATGAGAATTCGATTCCCTTGTTGAGCGATTCGCATGATCCACCTCCCCTCGTGTCGGCGGGATGATTAGCAACGCACCTTTAAAAACGCAAATGATGTGCCGAGTCGAGCACATCGTCGATTTAGTTGTGGCGCGATCGCGTTAGGAAATCTACGCTGAACGTTCCGGACCACAATACGGGTCGGGCAAGCTAGTCGGTGTGCCGTAATGTGCGGATCGGAGCAAAAAGGTATACAATGCATTAGATAACCCCGCCATTTGTAGTTAGGAACGCCATTTGCCTATCTATAAGGCGTGCTTTTGCAGAATCGGCAGGTTCTTCCCACACACGAAGGAAAATGCACCTGCGTTATAAAGGCAGAGAGAGGAGAGGATCGAATGAGCCGCCAATTTCGAGTTGCTCTGGGCTGCATCTTCGTGCTGTCGCTAGTCGTTTTCGCACAGTCTGGGGCCGGAGAGCAGAGCGCCGTGAAGCAAAGCTTCATGCGAGCCAAACTGCTACATTCGCAGAATGTTCTGGAAGCAATCACGCTGGAGGATTATGCGGGCATTGCAAAACACGCCGAACAATTGCGTCTGCTCAGTTTTGACGAAGACTGGCAAGTCCTGCATACCGAGGAATACGCGCGGTTAAGCGCCGATTTTCGACGTTCTGCGGCCGGTTTGGCCAACGCCGGCAAGTCGCAGAACCTGGACGCCGCCGTACTCGCCTATTTCCAGATGACACACAACTGCGTCGACTGCCACCGATATATGCGGCAGTCGAAGTAGGTCCGGATTTGGAAAGGATTCAGTCGATGGCGGTCGACGTTACGACAAAATACCTGGGCCTGAGCCTGCGCAATCCGTTGATTGTCTCGCCTTGTCCATTGACCCGCGAGATTCACCACATCGATCTGCTCGAGCAGGCCGGTGCGGCGGCGATCGTCCTCTACTCGCTCTTTGCCGAGCAGGCCGCCTCCGATGAATTGCACGCGATGGCTTCGACGTCGCCATCAACGGATTCAACCATCGAGGCCAACCCGGTAGCTAGTAAGTATGCGGCCGACCTGGACGCGTATCTTCGAAATCTTGAATTGGCGAAGAAGACGGCGAGCATTCCGATTATTGGCAGCTTGAACGCGAGTGGCATTGGACAATGGGTCCGTTTTGCGTCGTTGATCGAGCAAGCCGGCGCCGACGCGCTGGAATTGAACATCTACTTCGTGCCGACAGACCCGAGAATGACTAGCGGCGAAGTTGAATCGCGATATATAGAAGTTGTTGCTACGGTGCGTGAGTTAGTTTCTATTCCTTTGGCCGTAAAAATCGGGCCCTTTATTAGTTCTCTTCCAAATTTTGCTGCTCGCCTCGTTGAGGCTGGCGCTGACGGAATCGTGCTTTTTAACCGTTTCCTGCAACCCGACATTGACATCGACTCGTTTGCCGTCGAACCGAGACTAATCCTGAGTTGTTCGGACGAAGTACGTCTGCCGCTGCGTTGGGTGGCAATTTTGCGATCGCAGTTGAAAGCTTCCCTTGCAGCAACCAGTGGCGTTCATGCACCCGAGGACTTGATTAAATTGTTACTTGCAGGTGCCGACGGTGTGATGATCGCCTCGGTGCTACTTAAAGAGGGCCCGAAGATTATTTCCGAATTGCTTGCCGGACTTGAGTCGTATTTGCAAGACAAGAACTTTGTTTCGATCGACGCCATGCGTGGGATGGTCAGCCAACATCGCAGCTCAGATCCCGATGCGTTTGAACGGGCCAACTACGTCAAGTCGCTGGTTGATTTTGAAATGGATGCATAGTGTGAAATCGGATCGTTTCGGTCGATCGCATAACTTGAATCCTTAGCTACAGCCACGAGGTTTTCTCATGTCGCGTCCCATGTTTCCCGTTCCCAAGGATGCCCAAGCGACTGGCGCGAGCGACGTGAAGTGGTTCGCGGGACTGGCCATGCAGGCAATGATTGCTAAACAGGAAATTGTTCCCGACTCGGAAGCCCAGCGCGAAGAGATCGCTCTGTGGTCATTCCGCATGGCACAAGCCATGGTGGTGATTGAAAAGCGAATTCGCGCCGACTCCAGCGATTGATTTAGCGCAGCTCGCGATGCAAATTGGCGAGAAATAGAACTTGGTAATTACTGCAACTCGGAACAATAGTTGCAGTGCTTAAGAGTAGCTGGTTACGACCCGCCGCCAAATGGCGGACTCTCGCCTGCCTTGGCTCAAAGGAGGTGAAAGATGAAGTTACGTACCATACTATTTCCGACGGACTTTTCTCATACTGGCGACGCGGCGCTTCAATTCGCGACCTCGCTGGCGCGCGATACAGGTGCACGTTTGCTGATTGTGCACGTGGAAGAGCCCCCCATCGCGTACGGGACGGGGGAAATGTACTACGGAATGGCGGAACCGAATGCGGATCAGCTCATGGCGATGTTGAAGAAAGTAGTTCCGAGCGATGCGACGGTTCCATTCGAACATCGCTTGATTACGGATGATCCTGCCGGCGGGCTGGTCTCGCTGGCCGAAGAAAACAACGTAGAC
>JAGQOS010000534.1 GCA_020427265.1 Planctomycetales bacterium | reverse complement strand
TTGCTTTAGCGCCTCGGGCTCTTCGCATGAATCGAGCGTTGCCTGCCGCCACTGGCCGGCTTTGACGAGCGACAAGAGTTCGGACAATGGTCGACCTTCGTAAGGGGGCGCGCCGGTCAAAAGAAAAAAGAGCAGGCCCCCCAACGCGAATACGTCGCTGTGCGCTCCAATGAGCGACGATTCGGAGCGAGCTTGCTCGGGCGCCATGTATTGCATCGTTCCCGCCAGGCCAGGGTTCTCTTCCAAAGGCCCAATGCGCCAGGCGTCGTTGAATCGCCCCAAACCGAAATCGATCAGTCGCGGCTCGTCCGCCTCGTCAATCACGACGTTGGCCGGCTTGATATCCAGATGCAGTACGCCGCGACCGTGCGCGTATTGAACGGCGCGGGCGATCTTGGCCACGATGCCGGCAGCCAAATCGGCATCGAGACGCCTATTCGCCGCGAACTGATCCAGATTGCGTCCAACAACGTACTGCATCGCAAGAAAAGGCCGCTGACCGTCGACGTCGCAGTCTAATACACGCACTAGATTGGCATGATCCAACTCCGCCATCAGCCGGCCTTCGGTGATCCATTGCTCGAGTTCACGCGATCCGGAGGCGAGATGCCGGCGGCTTCTCTTGATGACGACCTCCTGTTCGAGCGTCGGGTGAACCGCCCGGTACACATCGGCGTGGCCACCGGAGCCGAGCAGCGAGATCACCCGGTATTTGCCGATTTCGTTCGGAAGCGTTTCGAGCGTCGGTGGCTCGCGACCAGACTCCACCTTTGGCTGGCTAGGCTGCGTTGCCCCAAGCGGCTGGGTGTCGAATGCCTGCTCCACTCGAAGCTGCCGCCGAAGCAGTTCGTCAAGGTCTGGAAATCTCGCCGAGTACTGATCTGCGGTCGGCGATTCACCTACTTCGTTCTGCAGCATGAATTCACCGTAGATCAAATCACACAGCGCCGAGTCTCCCAGCGGTCGATCAAATCGCCTCGCATACTCCTCGGCGGGAACCTGTTCGCCTCGCTCCCAGCGCTCGCGCTGATCCTCCCAAAGTTTTTCGATGCGCTGCTCGTCCGCCAGGGGTTCGATCAACTCGATGAACAGATCGAGCTGCACCAGATTCTTGTTTTGAAAGTGACTAGGCATCACGATGCTTTGGTTAAACCCAATTCAGCGGCCGCGCGATCTACGGCCCGCGAGAAACGCTTGCGGATCGCCTCGGCGGAGGATTCAGTTTTCAAGGCGATTTCATCCCAACTTCGTCCTTCCATTCGCCAGTCGAGCAGATCGCGTTCCTCGCGCGAGAGCCGCGAACGGAATACGTCGACAAAGTCGTTCTGCGCCATCAGGTCGCTAGGTCCGTGATCCGTCGAAGGGACATTCTCCTCAGGGATACGCAACGCATCGGCGGCGCGCTGCGAAGCTCGCTTCTTGGCGGTCGTTCTGCGGTGATGGTCGTGAAGCTTATTTGTCGCCATCGTCGTGAGCAGCTTGACCAACTGCCCAGGTCCGGCGATCTCGAGTCGACCTTCGGCCAAGGCGATGAAGAAACTTGCGAAGACGCTTTGAGTCACGTCGATCGAATCGATCAGTGCCCGGATTCGCGGCTGGGTCAGCCGGTAACGGACAAATCGTCGCAATTCTGGTTCGTACTCGCGCACTAAATCTGTCGCCGCACGTTCATCACCCGCGGCGGCGCGCTGAATTAGTTCGTTGAGAACCTGCTCGTCGTGCATGCAATAGCTGGTGCGACTCGTTCGGGCAGAGTGGACGGCTGTCGCAAATCGCCGCCGCTGGCGATGGGTTGAAACGCAAAGTGCAGACTCCATTGTAACCGCTGTCATGGCGCGTTCTCTACATCCACGCTAAAGTGACGTTCCCCGACGCCGCGAGCGTAGCGACAACCGGCTGGTCCTTACCTAGAGAGAGAACGCAAAGCGATCGATGGAGAGGACGCACTTCGGTTGGCCAACGTCCCTAGATTCTTAAAAACCGGGCGGGACGTCGAATTCGCCGCCGAAATCTCCGCCAAAGTCACCCACAGGTATGTCGCCGCCGAAATTGGGAGGCTGGGGAAACGCCATGCCGGCCCCACCCAGGTCGGGCTGCAGCGTAATGGGAAATCCACCTGGCGCCTCGCTACTGATAGCACCTTTCGCGATCGCCTCGGCGGTCAGATAGCCGCGCGGGGCGCCGTGGACCATGTCCTTGTCGCCGCGCCATGCCTCGTCAGACGACATGCCCGCTCTGGGTGGATCATGAACAAAGAGATTCACGTCGTTGCGATTCGCCACCACGCTCAGATACGTGGAAATCGCCTGCATGCGACGAGCGTCGAGCTCGTCGCGATCCTTCGCATAATCGGCAGGCGCTCCGGGGTCGAAGCGAAGATCATGCGCCGTCTCAACGTACAACTGCAAAGGCTCGCGCCAACTTCTGCGAACCAGCCTGTTCAGTTGAGTGATGCCCATCGGATGCAGTTCATCCGTTTCCGGGCGGAAGAAATGATTCCACACGGTATATCCCAGCACATGCCCATTGCCGGCCTGTGTCGCCATGGCCGACTGGAACGAATGCCGCGCCATTCGGCTGAAGTCATCGGGACCGCAAGGTCGACATTTCCTGTCTTGCGCGATCGCGACGCTTGCAAAAACGGCAGTTAAAGCGAACGCGAGGAATACGATGTTGCGGTTGATGGACATTCGTTGCTTCTCCGTACTTTCGGCCATGGTCGTACGTTGTTTGCCAATTCGAACCATCGACTACTGGTGAACCACGCTCGGAGGCGGGGCTTGGATGGACCGAGCGCGCGGCCAGGGCGAGGTATTCGAAACTGGTGGCGGCTGCAGTTGGACGGCAGGCGCATAAGCTCGACGCATTTGTGGTTCAAGCGCGGGGCCGCTACTTGGGTCAAAGGCTCGCTGCACCTGCGCCGGTTCTTCGCGACGCGGAGCATATGGTTCAAAAGCCGCCGCTTGGCGAACCGTTCTCGGGAGTCGCGCGCTGACGTCGTCCGGCGCCGGCACCTGTTCGGCCGGCGCGGTCGGCGTCCAACGCGGATAGGCTTGTTCTTCGACGTACGGTGGGCCGTGTTGCGGCGGGCCGTGTCTCGGAGTTTCGAGACGACCGTTCGCATAGAATTGCCA
>JAGQOS010000533.1 GCA_020427265.1 Planctomycetales bacterium | reverse complement strand
GTATTCGCCGCGATACACCTCGCCGGGAACGCGAACGTCGCCGCCCGCCGCGGGAACCAAGGCCCAGTGAGGCCGCTCCCACTGTCTGCTTGATCCACTCGCCCGGATATGGATGATCCGACAGCGGATCAAGCGCCGGATCACCTCACGGAGCATGCGGAGCATGCAATCCGCGGCTTGGCGCAGCCAAGAAACGCCTCTGACAGCGACGATCGCTCGCGCACCCACGGGGCGCGAGGCCAGCGGAAAACACGTAGTCGGGGTTCGTACCTCACCACATCGACCCGGTTCTCCGCTGGCCTCGCTCCCCTGCAAGCAACGTGTTTTCCGCTTTTCCGTCAGGGCCGGGCGGAGAAACCACGCTGCTTTTCGGTCCGCTCGCTACGTCGGCACGCCCCTCCGCCCGACGGCGGAGACCCTGGCCGCAGGCCACGCCGTCCTGGCTTAGTCGCCAGGACACCCTCTCGCGCCAATACTTGGCCTCTGCGCCATGCAAAGAATCAACTTGGTACCTCACCAGCTCTTGCTCATTCCGCGCCTCACAGCGCGATTCTGCGCCGCACCGATCATTCGCGAACCAACGTCGCTTCAATTTCCAGCCATTCCTCTTGGCTCAGCGAGTCAGGCTGCCGCCCTACAAACCGACCTTCATGCATCACACGCGTGCAAGCGAGGCGCACGTCGAGCCGTTGTTGCATCAGCCCCCAAAGTGCTTCCTTGCATCCTTCATCGCCCTTGGCGTCTGCATCAAAGAACAGGGTGACCTTACCGGCCGCAACTTCCCTCGATATTTGGGCGATCTTGGCGATCTGCTGTTCTGTTGCCCGATTGCTCATGATTCCCACGGCAGGCACGCCGAGTAACTGGAGCCGGTTCGTGGCATGGAATCCTTCCGTGACTACCAGGCCGATGCTCGCGAGCCCCTCCGAAAACTCATTCTTGCCTATCCGATCCTGGCCGTAGAGTTCCAAGCCTCGGCGAAACAGCTCCTGCTTTGGGAATCGGTATTTGCTTGGCTCGGCTCCCTGACGGCCACCTGCATTATAGGCGTCAAGTTTCGCCTCGTATCGTACGTCTCGTCCCACCCACGCTAACGGATTTCCCGCGTCGTCGGCGATGCAGAAAACCCAGGTGCCACGTAACGTGCTTTTCGTGTTGCCCGGCATATATCCCATGCGAAACTTGCGACAGGCTTCCGGTGACAGGTAGGAACGCGATCGCATGTACTTCGATGCATCGGGAGAGAGGTTTTCAAGATCCATGACCAGGTGTTCGTCCAACGTGACCAATTCGCGTGCGCGTTCGTTGTCTGATTCAGCGAGTGGTACATTGGGCTTCAACTTCAGCGGTGCCTCGGAATTCGTCCTTGGATTGTCCACCGCCGCGACAGATCGTTCGCGTCTCGTTTCGGAAGCCATTTCTTGCGAGGCTTCACATCCGTCGATCGCCGCTAAGTCGAGGGCGATTTCGCGAAACTTAGCCCCAGTCAGTTTGCCACCGGGTGGCATCTCGCCGTGCTTCATCGCGTACATGAGCATCAACTTGTTGCCGCTCGCACCGCAGCCGTACGCTCCACGAAAACACTTCCAGGGGCCGAAGGGATCATCCAGATTGATTGAAACCGACCGCTCGTCGTTACGGCCTTCGCAGGCGGCCACGGGACATCGGATGCGACCTTCGCCGCCACTCGCCAGCGTGTCTCCCAACATAAAGCGATAGAACGCCGCGATTTGCGGAACGGTTACCCGAGGCATGATCTCATCTACATTGATGAACGAGGGTGGGATTTCGGGACTCATGCAAGGGGAAGTACGAGCAAAGAGAAGGGGAGCACGGTACGCTGCCGATCGACCAATGCCAAGTAAGAATCCCCTGAAAATCCAATTTACGCTCCGTGACCGCGACATCCTCGCGGCGCTCGCTCGCACGCCGTTGACCGCCACGCAGCTTCTAGAAATGAGCCAAACATTCGTCGAACCATTCACTCAGGAACGACTGGTCCGCCGTCGTCTCCAAGCACTTACGGCGGCAGGCTGGGCTGCCACATTTCGATACTTCACGACCGAGGCAGGCGTGTTGAACTACTATAAGGTCGCGCCGGCAGGCTATCGACTGCTCAATGGAGAGGATGCAATCTTGCCCAAGCGATCGTTCTTCAACCCAGTTTCGCCGTCGCTACAACAACACACCCGTGATCTCGCCGATTTCATCGTGCATACACAGGTTCACGCCCTTCGGTTCCGTAGTCAGTTGCCGCCTACCTAGCGCGTATCTAGCGCCTATCGAGCGCCTAAAAAGACGGGAAAGCTGAAACGCATTTTACGCTGATATAGCAGCACGAAATGCAAAAATGGGTACACTTTTTCAATGTGTACCCAGTTCTTGAGTTGGACAGATCGAGAAACAGGACCGACCGGAATCCTGTCTGGAAAAGTGCGCGCGCTCGTGAAAGAGCATCGAGGGACGGCGATCCAGCGATGCGACGCGAGAATGCTTCCCTGACGCTCGCTCTTGAGGACTGACGCACTTCGAGTCGCCACTTCAACCTGGCCCGCAGAAGGCCATTTCGGGGCCGCCGATCAATGCCGTTTTTTCGCATGGTTTTGCTTTGGAATCTGGGCCCATAGTGCGGTACAACGAATGTGCAACTGGCCTCCATGATTCAAGATACGACAATAGCACGATGACCCAGATTTTTCATCCCCTGCTCGCCCTGATCGCGTCGGCCACCAATAACGAACTTGCGAAGTACGTCGAATACCTGAAGGAGGAGAACAAGATTCTTCGAGCCCGGATTCCGGGTCAAGTACACACGAAGATGGCGGAGCGGGAGCGGCTCTTGAAGTACGGCAAGGTGATTGGCCGGGCGATCGAGGAACTCATGACGATCGTTACGCCGAGCACGTTCTACCGCTGGGTTCGTGACGAGAAGAACCCAAAGGCAAGGTCGAAGAATCCCAAGGGCGGCCAGCGGAAGCCGGAAGAGGTTCGCGCGCTCGTGCTGGAGATAGCGAAAACTACGGGCTTCGGGCTAACTCGGATAGTCGGCGAGTTGAGGAAGCTGGGGATCAAGAAGATCAGCCGCTCGACGGTGAGGAATGTCTTGCGAGAAGAGGGAATTGAGCCCGGCCCGGATCGA
>JAGQOS010000532.1 GCA_020427265.1 Planctomycetales bacterium | reverse complement strand
GAGGCCCGCTGGATCAATCCGTCGCAGCGCGACGAAGCCGAGATGCTCGGCTACACGGTCGTCGAGCCGGTGGCCGTGCTGGCCACGCATTTAACCGAAACCGTGCGCCGGCATGCCGACGAAATCCTCACACGCGACGCGACCAAGCACCTGGTGGACGAGCTGAAGAACTCGTCGCCGGCCGTGGTCGACGAACTGATACCCAAGCCGATGCCGCTGGCCGAAGTCCAGCAGATTCTGCAAATGCTGTTGCGCGAGCAGGTGCCGATCCGCCAGTTGGCCACGATTCTCGAAACGCTCGGCGACTACGCCCCGCGCACGAAAGATCCCGTGCTGTTGACCGAATACGTTCGGCATCGCCTGGCGCGTGTCATCTGCTCGAAATATCGCGACGACGAAAGCCGCCTCTGGGTCGTGACACTCGACCCGGCATTGGAAGATCGCATTCGCGCCGGATTCGAGCACAACGAGAAAGGGCTGTTCATTCGAAGTTCACCGCAGGCGATCGAAGCCACCTGTCGCCAGATTGGCGCGGCCATCGAGTCGCTCACGCGCGCCAACCACCAGCCGGTGCTGCTCGTCAGTCCGCACATTCGCGCGGCGCTCAAGCAGATGACCGAGCCGCACCTGCCACAGCTCGTTGTGCTCAGCTACAACGAGGTGACACGCGATACGCAAATTGAGTCGGTCGGCATGGTCTCCGATACGCAACCCTGACAACCAATTACTGACAACTAACAACTGAAAACTGAAAACTTTTCCGCCATGGACATCCGTACTTACCGAGCCAAGAATCTGCGCGAGGCGCTCGACCTGATCCGCCGCGACCTCGGTCCCGAGGCCGCGGTCTTGCACACGCGCGAGATCTCCGGCGGCTTGGCCAACCTCTTCGGACGCGCCAAACGCATCGAAGTAACCGCCTCGCGCAGCGTGCAAGTGCCGAGCCGCTTGCCCGCGCGGATGCGCGAGCCGGCTGTAGAAAGTCGTCCGTCAATTCCCAGCGAAGTTCCGGTCGCGCCGGTCCCGCCGCCGGCGCATCTTGATGTCGATTATCGCCACCGATTCCGAACCGGTGCGGCCAACCAGGCCGATCAGTTGCACTCGATGGTCGAGCAGTTGAGCCATAGCTCGCAGCCGGTAGCGCCGGCTCCGAAAGTCGAAATCCCTGCCGCGCTGTTCCATGTGTACACCGATCTGATCGAACAAGAGATTTCCGAAGAGTTGGCTCGCCAACTCGTGCTCGATGCCCTCGCCAAGCTCGGCCCGCAGGCGGCCGATAACCCGCGCGACGTGCGGGCTGAAATCGCCCGTGCCGTGGAGGGAACCATCCGCACGAGCGGACCGATTCGCGCTCATCGGGGGCAGCGGCAACTCGTTGCGCTCGTCGGCCCCACAGGCGTGGGAAAGACGACCACCGTGGCCAAGCTGGCCGCCAACTTCCGCCTCCGCGAACGCCGCCAAGTCGGACTGATTACGGTCGATACATATCGCATCGCCGCCGTCGAGCAATTGAAGACCTACGCCGAAATCATCGATCTGCCGATGGAGGTCGTGTCGACGCCTCGGCAGATGCGCGAAGCGGTGGCTCGCATGGCCCATCTCGATCTCGTGCTGCTTGATACGGCCGGACGCAGTCCGCGCGACGAAGTCAAAATCCAGGAACTGCGCGCCATCCTGGCCGAGGCCGAACCCGACGAAGTGCATCTCGTGCTCAGCACGATTGCCGGCGCGGGGCATACCGCGTCGTCGGTCGAAAAGTTCGCCCGCGTTGGCACCACGCACTTGTTGCTTACGAAGCTCGACGAGGCCTCAGGCCTCGGCAACCTGTTGCCGGTGCTGCGAGAATCCGATTTGCCGATCAGCTACCTGACCAACGGCCAAAATGTGCCCGACGATATCGTCGTCGCCGATAACGCCAGCCTGGCCCAACGCATGCTCGGCGACCTCTCGACCATGTCCAGTTCCCGCATTTAAGCCGTTTCCCCTCGACCCTCGACCCTAGACCCAACCAATCCATGTCTGATCAAGCCGACGAACTGCGACAACTCGTGCTGCGAAACGCAGCCTTGCGGCGCATGCCCGACGCACCCGCGCCGCCTGTCGTTACGGTTGCCGGTGGCAAACGCTCGGTCGGCGCTACGACCGTGGCGCTGAACCTGGCCGTTTCGTTCGCTCGCTCGGGGCAGCGCGTCGTGTTGGTCGACGCCGATCCCTTTGCACCCGGCGCTACACGCCTGTGCGGCGTGGCCGATGGAGAGAACCTGAGCGACGTTGTCTCTGGTCGCCGCACGGTGCATGAAGTCTTGCAGCGCGGACCGGCCGGCATTCAACTCTTGCCCGGTTCGGCGACGGCGCTCGATCACGACCCGCTCGCCCAGCAAAGAATCCTCACGGAAATCTCGCGGCTCGGCCTGCATGCCGATGTCGTACTGCTCGACATCGGCGCCCGCGCCGGCGACATCGCCACGCGCTTCTGGCAAGTCGCCCATCAGGTGCTCGTCGTGACGACTTGCGATGCCGAGTCGATTATGGAAACCTATGCCGCGATCAAAATCGTCGCGGCACATGGTCCTTGCGGCGCCATACGCCCGGTCGTTAATCAAGCGCCAAGCGACTCGGCCGCCGAAAGCGTCGAGCAGCGGATCGCGCAAGCCTGTTCCAAGTTTCTGGAACTCGAAACACTCGAAACGCCTTGGATCCCGCGCGATGCCGGGATCCCCGTGGCGCAACGCAAAGGACAACTGCTGGCGCCGCCGGCAACGCCGGCAGGCGAGGCGTCGGCCGCGCAAGCCTTCGACAACCTGGCCGACATCGTCGCCCACGGCTGGCAACCCAGAGCAAGAAAGCGCCAGGTAGCTTAGTCAATCAGCGAAACGCCGACGAATCGCGGCCATTGAAATGGCTCGCGTAGAATTCAACAAAATCAAAGAACTTTACCTCAACGAAACACAATCAATATGCCGATACTCGCACAGAGCCGAATTTTGCTCGGTGACGTTAATTTAGACCGGTTAGTAAGAGTTTGCCGGTCAAGCACGAGGACGAGCCGTGGGCCGCATGTACGCCGGCATCTTGGGAAATCTTGCCATGCTCTTGGTCATCGCGCGCAACCTGCGCAGCGGCGCCGGGAGCGAAGCGACGCT
>JAGQOS010000531.1 GCA_020427265.1 Planctomycetales bacterium | reverse complement strand
AGGATCTATTGGCAGCCCAAGCTGCATTGGAAGCCGACCAAGCGACTATGCAGGCGCTGCGCGAACAAATCAAATTCACGTCGCGGCAAAGCCGAATTGCCGCCGAGCAGGAACTTGAGAGATCAAAAACCGCCGAATCAGTCAGCGAGATGAATCTCCGCATCCTCGGTGTGACCGACACCGCCCAACTCGCCGCAGCAGTTGCCGCCCGCGATGAAACGGTTTCCCATTATACGATCGCCGCGCCGTTTGCCGGCACGATCATCGCAAAGGACGTGGTCTTGGAGGAAAGGGTCGATCATACGGCCCAACTGTTCACGATTGCCGATCTGTCCAACGTCTGGGTTCGGGTAGACGTTTTCGAGCAACATGTTCCATGGTTGGCCGGCCTCGCTACAAAGACTATTCACTTCCAAACAACGTCGTATCCCGATCGAGTTTTCGAGGCAACGGTGTTCTCGACCGGATCGATGGTTGATGAAACTACTCGCACCGCGCCCATGACTGCCGTGGCAGAAAACGCGAAGCGACTTCTTAAGCCCGGCATGTTCGTGGAAGTGGAACTGCAGGCCGCGGAGCTCCCCGGCGTGCTGGCCGCGCCTGTCGATGCGGTTCAGCAGCACGAGAACAAGCAATTTGTCTTCGTGCACGTCAAGGGCGATGAGTTTGTTCGTCGCGACGTCACCACCGGTCGTTCGAGCAGCGATATGATCGAGATCACCTCTGGTTTACATGAGGGAGACAAGATTGTCGTCCAAGGCGGCTTCTTCCTCAAATCGCAAATGCTCGCCGAGCAGTTTGCCGACGAGGATTGAGCCGGCCATGATCCAACGCCTTATTGATCTCTCGCTAGACAACCGGTTCGCCGTCATTCTGTTGACACTGGTGCTCGTTGGACTTGGCACGGTTTCGATGCTCAACCTTCCGGTCGACGCCGTGCCGGACCTGACGAACGTGCAGGTATTGGTGCTCACGCAATCACCCGGCCTGGGGCCAGTGGAAGTCGAGCAGTTCATCACTTTTCCGGTAGAGACATCGCTCAGCGGACTTCCGCGCGTCAAGGAGATTCGGTCGCTGTCGCTGGCAGGGCTTTCGAACATTACGGTCGTCTTCGAAGACGGCACCGACATCTACTGGGCGCGAAACCTGGTCAATGAACGGCTGCAGGAGGCTCGTAATAACATTCCCAACGGCATGGGAGACCCCGAAATGGGCCCCATCGCCACGGGGCTGGGCGAGATTTACCACTTCGAAGTCCGCGCCAAGCCGGGCTACGATCACAGTGTGATGGATCTGAGAACTGTATTGGAATGGCAGATCGCGCCGCAGTTGCGAAGTGTTCCCGGCGTCATCGAAGTCAACACGCAAGGAGGAGAACTAAAGACCTACGAGGTCCAGGTTGATCCGAACAAGTTACATAACTTCGACATTTCGTTGACCCAACTGTTCGAGTCGCTTCGTCAGAACAACGCCAACGAAGGAGGCGGATACATTGTTCACGGCGATGAGCAACAGCTCGTGCGCGGCGAGGCATTAGTAACCGAATTGGAAGACGTCGCGACCATTGTCGTAGACAGCCGCGCGGACGGCACGCCGATCATGGTCCGCGATTTGGGTGAAGTACGATTTGCCCCGATGATTCGCTACGGAGCGGCGACACGCGATGGTCGGGGCGAGGCGGTCACCGCGACCGTCATGCTGTTGATGGGCGAGAACTCACGCATCGTCGCACGCCACGTGGATGATCGCATCCGCGAAATCGAAGGCACTCTACCAGCCGGCGTCTACATCGATACGTTCTACGACCGAACGGCGCTGGTCGAACGCACCATCGCCACGGTCCAGGAAAATATCACGGGTGGAGCGGTGCTGGTAATCATCATGCTGTTTCTGTTGCTTGGGAATTGGCGCGCGGGACTGATCGTCGCCGCGTCGATTCCGCTCTCCGCCTTGTTCATGTTCACGGCGATGCACCTGTTCGGCGTGCCCGCTAATTTGATGAGCCTCGGGGCATTGGACTTCGGCATCATCGTGGACGGCTCCGTCGTGATGGTCGAACAGATCGTGCGACGGCTCTCGCAAGTGCGGGGGCTTGAAGGCGATCGTGGCGACAATCGACTTTCCGTGGTGCGCGCCGCAGGTGGGGAGGTCGGTCGTCCGATTCTTTTCGCCGGCATGGTGGTGGTCATCGTTTTTCTTCCAATTCTCAGCTTGCAGGGAATCGAAGGAAAAATGTTTCGGCCGATGGCCTTCAGCTTCATGTCGGCATTGGTCGGCGCTTTGATTATGTCGGTGACGGTCATTCCCGTCATGGCGTCCCTCTTCCTGGCTCGCAAGATCAGCGATAAGGAAACCTGGCTCGTGCGACTCTGCAAACGCGGTTACGGCCCGTTGCTGCGGCGAGCGATTGCTCTTCCAGTCCCGGTTGTTATCACGGCGGTCGCCATTTTCGCTGGCAGCGTTCTCATGGCCTGGCAGTTTGGCGCCGAATTCATCCCAAGGTTGGATGAAGGCGATATCGCGATGGAAGGCTATCGCCTGCAAAGCGTGTCGCTCGACACGTCCATTCGGTTAAGCACAGAAATTGAAAAGACATTGCTTGGGGAATTTCCGGACGAAGTTCAGTCCGTCGTCTCGAAAATCGGTCGCGCCGAAATTGCGACCGATCCCATGGGTGTCAACCGCAGCGATATCTTCGTCATGCTCAAGCCGAAAAGCGAATGGAAGCGATTTGACGACAAAGAAGAATTGGTGGAGGCAATGGAAGAGACGTTGGCAGATAGAATCCCTGGTCAAGGTTTCGGCTTTAGTCAACCGATCGAGCTGCGAGTGCAGGAGCTGATTGCCGGTGTGCGGGCCGACATTGGCGTTAGCATCTACGGCGACGATTTGACCACTCTCTCTCGAACGGCCGACGAGATTGTGCGCGTTATGCAACAAGTGCCTGGCGCTGCCGACGTGCGGGCTGAACAACTCGGCGGCATGGCCTATTTGCGAGTCAAAGTCAAACGCGACCAGATCGCTCGCTACGGGATCAATGCTCGCGACGTATTAGATGCGGTGGCAATTATTGGCGGCCATGAGGTTGGCCAGGTGTTTGAGGGTCAGCAACGATTCACGCTCCAAGTGCGTCTCGGTTCCGCATGGCGCGACAATGTCGAGTCCAT
>JAGQOS010000530.1 GCA_020427265.1 Planctomycetales bacterium | reverse complement strand
CTAGAGTTGCGCATTTGTTAATGCCATTCGGGTCAAAACGATTTATTGCCACCCTCGCCCGCCAACCTTGCGAAGTTAAAGCATCGCACTCAGCGCCCGGCCATCTCGCCGGCCCGCAGGTTCCGAAACCGTAAGTCCGTCGTCGGGTCGTGGCCCTGGATCATGATTGTGCCGGCTTCCAGACGCAGGCCTTTGCGCGGGTTTTCGTGGGGCTCGCGGGTGTCGATCCAGTCGCTTACCTGCACGCCGTTCACCCAGACGGCCATGTGCGGGCCGTCGGCGATGATTGTTTTCGAGAACCACTCGAAATCCTTCGCCATCACCTTGCGGGCGTCTTGCCGGCGAAAGATGCCGCCGGTGCCGCAGTTGTTGGGTCGGTTCACGTCGCCGTCGATCGTGCCGTTGTGAATCTGGCTTTCGTAACCCATTTGCTCGTCGCCGGGTATGCAGCGGAAGAAGAAGCCGGAGTTCAATTCCTTGCCATTGCAGAAGCATTCGGCCTGGAATACGAAATCGCCGAAGCGGCCTTCGGTTTCAAGCTGCCCCTTGCCGTTGACCACGTGCAGTTCGCCCTCGGTATTCACGCTGAACGTGCTCGCGCCGGGTTTGCTGGCGTCCCAGCCGCTCAGGTCTTTGCCGTTGAAGAGGCTCGCCAGGCCGAGCGGCTTGAGCTTGATGTTGCGAAACTCGACCGCGCCTTGATTCAATTGCAGGCCGATCAAGCCGCGGCCGATCGGCTTCTCGTCGGAGTAGTCGAGCACTTGCTGGCCATCGAGTTCCACTTGAATGCGGGCGCCGTTGACCGTAACCACAAACGATCGCCACCCGTCCGACTCGGCGACGGTCTCGCCTTTCTGCCGCGCGACCAGACTGCCGGTCGGATATGGGTTATCGGCCGGGGCGATGTTCAGTTCGTAGCAGTCTTCCGCGGGGTTCGTCGGCTTGGCCGGCGTGCGCAGAAAGATACCGCTGTTGGTTCCTTGCGCCGCACGGAAGTCGACCTTGAGCACGTAGTCGGCAAAGGCGGTCGTTGTCGTCAGCAAGCCCTTCGCCCCCGACGACACAGCGATCGCCCCGTCGGCCACTTTCCAATCGGCTTCGCTTTGCGCCTGCCAGCCATAGGTGGTTTCGCCATCGAACAGCAAAATCCAGCCTTCGGCCAATTCGGCCGGCGTAAGTGTATTCTCGGCAGCTCGCCCTGCCGAAGTAACGCAACCGAGACACAACAGCATGGCAGAGAAAAAAATGTATCGAATGTGCATCGTAAGAACTCCTTGCGGAAAGTAATCAGGCCAAAGTGTACGGAACAAATGTCGGCAGAATCGCGGGAGTGTGGATTGAGTTAACCGCCAAGGTCGCCAAGGCAGGCAAGAATATCGAGGACGAGACAATGCGTTTGCCATCAACCCGAATCAATATTCTTGGCGGTCTTGGCGGTTCAATCGTCTCCGTACGTCGAGGAATGAAGGTCCGCTCAACGATGGCAGAATACAACAAGCCAAACAGGGATTCCAGCAACTTCGGCGGCAATTTGGCGCTTCGCCGCGGAGATTGTCAGAGCGTGCGCGGGCGGATTTCAAGCCGAACTTCGCCCACGATGCCGCCGGGGCGGGCCGCCTGGTCGGCCGTTGGTTCGGCCGTGTGCTCGACGCGAACCAGCAGGATATTCGGCTCGTCGAGCTGCGCGCTGATGTCGAATTCGCCACCGGCCTCGTCGACGCAGCCGAGCGGCGCGCCGTTCAACTGCACCATGCCGCGGGAGCGCACGCCGTCGAAGACGAGGAACACGGCCTCGCCAATTTCGAGCCCCGTGGGCCGATGAAAGCGCCGGCGGTACTCGGCCCGGCCGCGATACATCGCGCCGAGCGTGGCGGTCCAATCGTCGGGCACTTGCACGCGATCGTGCGGGTAGTCGGCCTCGGAACTCGCCGGCGCTTCGTCCGCGCCGAGCGGTCGCAGCAGCCATGGGCCGCGCAGACGTATCGTATGGGTCATCATGTTGGTCGTTTCCTCGCGCAGCGCGGGCGCGACTATCGCCGCTTCGAGTGGAATACGTCGCGAATCATCGCTTCGAGGTCGTAGCGCGGGGCGTAGTTGATCGTGGAACGCAACTTGGTCAAATCGGGCACGCGGCGGCGCACGTCTTCGAAGTTCGGCGAGTAGGCCTCGGCATAGCTCTCGTGCTCGATCTCTACGCCCGGCCGCACGATGGCGACCACCTGCTTGGCCAGGTCGAGGATCGTGGTCGCCTGGTCGCTGCCGATATTGAACACCTGGCCGTTGGCCGCCGGTGTGTCCATCAACTGCAGGATCGCACGGCACACGTCTTCCACATGGGCGAAGCACCGCACCTGCTGGCCATCGTCGTGCACGGTCAGCGGTCGGTCGGCCAGTGCGCTTTCGACAAACCGGGGCAGCACCATGCCGTAGCGTCCGGTTTGCCGCGGGCCAACCACATTGAAGAATCGCCCGATGACGAGCGGCTGGCCATGCTCTTCGTGATGGGCGAGGGCCAGGAATTCGTCGAGCGCCTTCGAAGCGCCGTACGACCAGCGCATGCAACTGGTGGGGCCGAACACGAGGCTGTCTTCCTCGGTCCAGGCCTCCTTGGGGTTCTTGCCATACACTTCGCTGCTGCTGGCCAGAAACAGTTTGATCGGGCCGCGTTCCCTGGCAACCTTGGCCAACTCCTCCAACAGCACGTCGGTCGGCTGCAAATTACGCTGGATCGATTCCACGGGCGACTGCGCGATTAGTCGCACGCCCACGGCGGCGGCCAGATGATACACCTCGTCGGCATCGGCCAGCAGCTCAGCCAACAGCGCTCGATTCTCGACGCGGCCGCGCACCAGGGAGAAGTCGAAATGGTCGCGCACGGAGTGCAAATTGTCGGCCCTGCCGGTCGATTCGTCGTCGAGCGCCATGACGCAATCGCCCCGCGCAATCAGCATTTCGACCAGGTGGCTGCCAATGAACCCGGCGCCGCCTGTGACCAAAACTTTTCTCACAATCCGCGAACTTTCCGCAAGGGGGGCCAACCGGGGGTCAGCGAGAATTGCTGCAACACAACACGCCGGGCCATCTTACGCGGCAGGGGGCGAGTCGACAACCGACGCGAATCTTCCGACGATTTGGCGAAAATTGGTTGGCAAGTCGCAGGCGAATGGCAATAATGTGTGCTGGATTGT
>JAGQOS010000052.1 GCA_020427265.1 Planctomycetales bacterium | reverse complement strand
TCGTAGCTGTCCGTTCTCAAGTGGGTCTGCCGGTACTGCGGAAAGACTTTATCCTGGATCCGTACCAAGTCTACGAGGCGCGGGCCGCCGGCGCCGACGCCGTGCTGCTGATCGCCGAATGCCTCGACGACTGCGGCCTGCGGAGCTTGCTCAACCTCACGATCGAACTCGGCATGACGCCGCTCGTCGAATTGTACGAACCGGTAAATCTGCCGCGTGTGCTGGAGGCGGGCGCGACCTTGATCGGCGTCAACAATCGCGACCTGCGCACGTTCGAAGTCGATCTGCACCACACGATTCAGCTGCGCCAGCAAATCCCGGCCAACTGCGCCGTTGTCGGGGAAAGCGGCATCAAAACGCACGCCGACGTCGAACTTCTTCGCAAGGCCGGCGTCGACGCCATCCTCGTCGGCGAATCGCTAATGCGCGAATCGGATATCGGCGCGGCGGTGAAGCGGTTGCTGGGTGGTACAGCGAAGTAACATCTCCCGGCGGTTGATCGCTCATTCTGTGATGTCTACGGTTTCGTTCGTCTTCTCGAGTTGCCCATCCTCGCTCCGGGCTGCGCCGTTGGGCGAAAAGCGAACGCCCCAGGTCCGCGCTTCCGCGAGCGTCTGCTTCCATGTCTTCTCGGGATTCTGGCGATCGTAGTCGGCGACAAACTCCTCGAACGTTGGAAAGTCCACAGGAAGGACCGGATAGCGTGATTGATGCTTTCTTAGTTTCTTCAAGTCGACTTGCTGTTCCACTTGCAGTCGAATCTGCTGAAAACGCGCTTGGAGCAAGGGCGGGATCGGACCGTTAAAATTATCGATCACAGGAAAGCCGCGAGAATAATTGAATGGTTTCGCTCGCCGCTGCCAATTCACGATTCCTGTCGACTCGATGCACACGACATCAACCAACCCATCGGATTGCAGGTCGACGTAGGATTCCGACACCGTCTGCTTAGTAAACGCGACAGAAAACGACTCGCGTCGATGCCTCACGATGCGGCCAAAAGCAGGATCGTAAATCTCATTCTCTCCGACACTCGCTCGAATGCGCGGATAACGCCGCGGCTCGGGCGGCAAGAGAACCTTGAGGAGCACGACAAGCACTGCGATCGTCGTAACCAAGAGAAAAAGCAACGACAACGGATACTGAAACGGGCGACGAAAGCGACGTTTCACCGTGATTACAAAGTCTTCCATCGCTTCGTCGATTCCGTTGAGCGATAATAGTACATCATCGTACAGAGGCCGAATTTCCTGTTCAACCAATCCTTACCAGGGAGTGCGGAATTTGTACGAGTCCTTGATTCCTGCGAGTTCAGCCGAGGCAAGCCCTAGCACTAGCTGTTCTCCTATTCCAATGGACCAGACGCTTGCGCTGCGGTCGTATAAAAGCCCTAAGCATGGATGCATCTGCTACGATTCTTCGCATCTAGTAGCACTGGCTATTCGGCTATTTTCCCATCCACTTCCCCACGAACTGGCAAATTTTGCGGCCGGTTGTATTGAGTGGCACGTTTGCCAACTCGTGCACTTGCAGCCATCGTAGTTGCGGCCCCGATTTACCACGGCGCGGGACTGCTCGCACAAAATGCGCCGCGTGGCATTGCAGCGTAATTCGGTATCGGGTCACTCCGTGTTTGATCGTGGCCAAGCGATCGGCCGGTTCGACTTCGATGCCGGCCTGTTGCAATACGCCGGCGACTAGTTGTTCCGCGAGCCGGCCTTTGGCGTTCTTATCGATCACAAAACGGGGAAAATCCCACAAGCCGGCCCAACGCTCGCCCGGTTCGCACAGGCGAAGCAATACTTTGTCGCCGCGACGGACAACAACGGCCGCTTCGTCGACTGCTTCATAGTTGGTTTTTGCTTTCGGCGCGGGGATCGCCTCGACCAGCCCCTGGGCAAAGGTCGGACATAGTGCACGCGCAGGGCATTCATCGCACTTGGGCTCACGCGGCGTGCAAACGAGGCTGCCGAGTTCCATGAGCGCTTGATTGAAGATGCCTACATCACGACGTGGCAACAACTCCTCGGCCGCCGTCCACAACATAGTTTGCCCGGCCGCTTTGGTCACATCGTCGCGATAGGCGAGCAGACGAGCGAGCAGGCGAATCGTGTTCGCTTCGAGAATCGGCGCCGACGTGTCGAACGCGATCGAGGCGATGGCGCCGGCCGTGTAGCGGCCGATTCCAGGCAGGGAGCGGATCGCTTCAAGATCGCGAGGAAACCTGCCGCCGTGCCGCTCGGCAATCTCCCGCGCGGCGGCATGCAGTTGCCGCGCCCTGCGGTAATAACCCAGGCCTTCCCACAGCCGGAGCACTTGCTGCTCGTCGGCCGCGGCCAGAGCTTTCACAGTTGGAAAGGCAGTCAGGAACCGCTTGAAATATGCTTCAACCGTAACCACCTGGGTTTGCTGCAGCATAATCTCGCTGACCCATACGCGATACGCATCACGCTTCGTACGCCAGGGAAGTTCGCGCGCGGCGCGGCGATACCAAGCGCGCAGACGGCGGCGAAATTGCTGCCGCCAGTAGGCGGAAAAGAGCGTTCGTGCGGAATCGCTTGCAGGCGCCATGGTTAGGCGCCATTGTTGAGCGTGACGCCCCGGCCCGTCAACTACCTCGCGGCGGAATCCGATCATCGTGTTGTCAACGCGTTGTTGGCTCCGTATCGTAGAGTCGAGAGGCGCGCTCCACGATGAACCTACAAGTCCAACACGATTCGCCTTTATTGAGCCTCTCCGGTGTCGGAAGAACGTATGCGATGGGCGAGTTGCGCGTCGAAGTGCTGAAAAACATCTCGCTGGATGTCCAGCAAGGTGAAATCTTGGTGATGGTCGGCCCCAGCGGTTCGGGCAAGTCGACGATTCTCAACTTGATCGGCGGCATGGACAGGCCGAGTACCGGCAGCATACGCTATCGGCGAACGGAACTGACCACGGCCAGCGATGCGGAACTGACCCGGTACCGGCGCGAGGCGATCGGTTTCGTATTTCAGTTTTACAACCTGGTGCCTACGCTTACGGCGCGCGAAAATGTGATGGCTTCAACCGAAATCGCCCGGCAGCCGTTGGATGTCGACGAGACGCTCGGCCGCGTTGGTTTGACCGAGCGGGCCGACCATTTCCCCGCGCAACTTTCCGGCGGCGAGCAACAACGCGTGTCGATCGCCCGGGCGCTCGCCAAAAATCCCGAACTGTTACTCTGCGATGAGCCAACCGGCGCACTCGACTTCGAAACGGGCAAGCAAGTGCTCCGACTGCTGGTCGACCTGCGTGAGCAGATAGGCAAGACCATTCTGATCATCACACACAACACGGCCATCGCTCCGTTGGCCGACCGCGTCGTGCATTTGCGCAGTGGCGAAATTACCGAGATCGTGGCGAATAAGAGTCCGTTGCCACCCGAGGAAATCGTTTGGTGAGCGTACTCGCGCGCAAACTACGACGCGATGTGTGGCACGCCAAAGTCACGATGCTGGCGATCGCCGCCATCATGACCTGCGGCGTGCTGTGCTTCGTGATGATGCGGTCGCTTTACTTCGACCTGTCGACGGCCCAGGATGACTACTACCGCGAGTGCCGGATGGCCGACTTCTGGGCGGATCTGAAAAAAGCGCCGCTCCAAGTCGTGGAGCGA
Organism: Planctomycetales bacterium; assembly: GCA_020427265.1. Taxonomy (GTDB): domain Bacteria; phylum Planctomycetota; class Planctomycetia; order Pirellulales; family JAGQOS01; genus JAGQOS01. The sequence continues at coordinate 12,962 of JAGQOS010000052.1, read as the reverse complement.
ATCGCCAGCATTCCCGGTGTGGCGAGTGCTTCGGGGCGGATCAGTTTCCTGGCAACGGTCGACTTGCCCACGTCGGTCAAACCGCTGCGGGCCCAGGTCCTTTCACTCGAAGCGCACGACGGCACGCGGCACAACCGCATTTTATTGCGTCGTGGCCGCTCGTTTTCGGCAGACGGCCGCGCCGAAGCGATCTTAAACGATGCCTTTGCCACAGCGAACCAGATCGAACCGGGCGATTCGTTCTCGCTATTACTAAACAATCGGCGGCAGGAGTTTCGTGTCGTCGGCACGGCGCTCAGCAGCGAATTCGTGTATCTGCTTGGGCCAGGAAGCCTGGTGCCCGATCCCCAGCATTTTGGCGTCGTATATTTGCAGCGAGGCTACGTCGAAGAGATCTTCGACATGCAAGGCGCGGCCAACAGTATCGTCGGGCGATTGACCCCGCAAGCAGCAGCCGATCCTGACCCAGTGCTCAAACAGATTGAACGCGTTCTAGGTCCGTTTGGCGGACAGCGACCCATTGCGCGCAAAAATCAGATGTCGCATCTGTTCCTCGACTCGGAAATTGAAGGATTGGGCACGTTCGCCACCATCGCACCGGCGATCTTTCTGACAGTCGCGGCGCTCGTACTCAATATCTTGCTCTCGCGATTGGCTGAAAGCCAACGGACGACGATCGGCACGCTCAAAGCGCTCGGGTACTCGCGACTCGCGCTGTTTCGACACTATCTGGCGTTTGGCTTAGTGATTGGGTTGCTTAGCGGCGTGGCCGGGTGCCTGCTGGGTTATCTGTCGGCGCGGGGCATGTGCGAGATCTACCAGCAGTTCTTCGAGTTTCCCAGCTTGCACACACACTTTTATCCGCGTATCTACCTCACCGGTTTATTGATCAGCAGCGTTTGCGCCGTGACCGGTTCTGCCAACGGAGCATGGCGGGCATTGCGTTTGGCGCCGGCTGAAGCGATGCGCGCTAAAGCGCCACCCGTTGGCGGACGAATTTTCCTCGAACGTCTGACACGGCTCTGGCGCACGTTTTCGTTTGGCTGGAAAATGGCATTGCGCAATTTGATTCGCAATCGAGCGCGAACTTCGGTCGGAATATTCACGGCCGCCGTCGGCGCGAGCTTATTGGTTATCGGGTTCGTGTCGATCGAGGCCACGCAGTTTCTGATCGATTTTCAATACCGCCAGATCAACCGCGCCGACTTCGACCTGACCTTGCAGCGCGAAGCGGGCTGGGAAGTGGTCCAGGAGATCGGGCAACTTCCGGGCGTGGAACATGCTGAGCCGCAATTGCATGTCAGTTGCACGCTGCACCATCGCGGACGAGAACGACGAGGTGGAATAACGGGATTGCCGTCGCGGCCATCAATGACGATCCCTCGCGACGCCACCGGCAATCGACTCTCCATCCCGCCGGCAGGATTGCTCGTGACCTCAAAGCTGGCCGAATTGTTGGATGTCGAAGAAGGTGAACTGGTCGAAATTCGTCCAACCACCGGACGACGTTTACCGTTTAGCGCTCCGGTCGTGGCGATTGCCGACAGTTACTTGGGCAACAATGTTTATGCCGACATTCGCTACTTGAGCCGGCAGATTGGCGAAGAACTGGCGATCAACGCCGTACAGGTCAAGAGCGACGGCAGCAGCGCAAGTCAGCAGGCATTCTATCGCCGGGTCAAGCAACTTCCCGCCCTCGAAGGTATAAGTTCCAGGCAAGATACGATCAAGAGCTTGCAACAGGCCTTGCTCGATTCGCAGCAAACCTCGATTGCAATGCTTATCGGGTTTGCCGGTATCATCTTTTTCGGCGGCATGCTCAATGTGTCGCTCGTCAGCCTGACCGAACGTTTGCGGGAATTGGCCACTTTGCGCGTTCTGGGTTATGGGAAATGGAGAATCGGAGGCCTGCTGTTGCGAGAAAGCATGGTGATCAATACGCTAGGCGCGTGCGCTGGCCTGCCGTTGGGCTGGCTGTTGTATCTGGCCATGGTCGAGTCGTATGAAATGGACTTTGTGCGGCTGCCGATCGTAGCGCCGCCGTGGGTCTGGTGGAGTACGTTGCTGCTCGCTGCAACTTTCACGATTGCAGCGCAGGGCGTCGTTCAATGGCGCATCCATCGGCTGGATTGGCTGGCCGGACTTCAGGTGAAGGAATGACCGAACGACCGGAAACCGACTTCGCATACGACCGGATGCCATATCCCGGCATTGCCGATCCCGAAGCACATCCCCGACAACTCGAGGCCCTGGCTACGTTCTTCGGCATGCAACCGCAGTCGCTTTCTTCGGCGCGCGTGCTGGAGATCGGCTGCGCTTCGGGCAAACACCTGTTGCCCATGGCGCTCGATTATCCGCAAGCGCAATTCGTCGGCGTCGATCTTTCGGGCGAACAGATTCAGGCTGCCAGAGCCGTTGCCGAGCGGCTCGAACTTTCCAACGTGGAATTCCGGCATAATAATCTGCTGGAAATCGACGCCTGTTGGGGTGAGTTCGACTACATCCTTTGTCCTGGTGTTTTTTCCTGGGTGCCGCCCGAGTTGCAAGCAAAAATCCTGGAAATCAGCCGTCGGAATCTAGCGCCGCAAGGTGTCGCTATCGTCTCGTACAACACATATCCCGGTTGGCACTTCTATCGTGTCGCCCGCGATGCAATGCGTTACCATGCGTTGCAGTTTCAAGAGCCCCAGCGGCAAGTATCCGAAGCCCGGGGGGCATTGCAGTTCTTTGCGGCGAATTCACCTGAAACCACGATGCACGGCCGACTCTATCGCAATCGAGCCGGCTTTCTAGGCCGCGCGGCCGATAGCTACTTGTATCACGACTATCTGGTGCACGACAATTGGCCACTCTACTTTCATGAATTCATCGAGCGCGCCGAATCCAACGATTTGCAACTGGTGAGCGAAGCAGACTATGCCCGGATGACGTCGGCCTTTTATCCGCCTGGCGCACGCGAGGAACTCGCCAAATTGTCGCTCGTGCACCGCGAGCAAGTGCTCGATTTCCTCCGCAATCAATCGTATCGCAAGACCATCCTCTGCCGCCGGGATGTCGCCCTCGATCGCCAGGTAGACCTAGAGGGATTTGGACGCTTCCAGTTGACATTGGCTCAGATCCCCGAGCCGCAAGATTTCGACCTGTCGAGTGAAGAGCCGCTCGAGTTCCGCTCTGCCTTGGGAAGCTTTCGTACTGCCTCGCCCTTTGGCAAAGCAGCACTACGGTGTTTGATCGATTGCTTCCCCCACGCAATCGCATTCGACGATCTTTTCCAGCGCACCCGCGATGTCCTTCCCAAGCACGTGCAGCCGCAGACACACGGCGGCAAGACGCCGCGCGATGTGCTCGCACTGTCGATGGTCGCCATGATGAACGCAGGGCTGCTGCGGGTTTACCTGCACGCTCCACGCATAGCGGCTTCGGTCAGCGATCGGCCACAAGTCAGCCCTTTAGCGCGTATCGAGTTGGAACAGGGCGACGCCGTTACGAATCAGCGTCACGACGTACTACGGCTCGACGACTTCGCCATGGGCGTTGTTCGCTTGCTCGATGGGAGCCGCGACATCGAGCGCCTGTTGCGCGAGGCGCCACCCGCGGCAAACCAGGAAGTCGATCGCGATGCCATGTGTTCGGCGCTCGAGAAACTCTATCGGCTCGCGATGCTCGTCGCGTAGCTTTGAAGGATTCCATTGGTTTGGGATCCTGCCATAGTAGGGTGCGGTTGTCGGTGGTCACAAATGACCCATCTTGCCACCTAAAAGCCACGGTTTCACGGTGCTTTTCGGAAGTCATTGCCGCGCAGCGTGTTACACAAACGCTACGTGCCTCAACCCAACCCGCCAGTGGCGTAACGTGCGTGTTTTGAGCCACCTCGGATTCGCATTAGTTCAAATAGCTTGGGTGCGGTGTTCCGCCCAGGTATATTAAGGGCTTGTAAAGAGGCTACACGGAACAGGAATTCTAATGTTCAACTCCCCCTTTCGCCGGGCAAAACGCCAGCGCGTTTCGCCCGGACGATCTGGTTCGGTTCGTAATGCGCCACGCAAACACAAATTGCGTGGCGCCTACGCATCGCTTCGACCGCAAATCGAATCGCTCGAGCCGCGACTGCCGCTCGACGGTTCGATCGTGATCAACGAAATCATGTACCATCCGTCGAGCGAAGACGCGCGCGACGAGTACATCGAGCTCAAAAATGTGACCGCGGCGCCGGTTAGTCTCGACGGTTGGCGACTCACGTCCGGTGTCGATTTCACGTTTCCCAACGTCACGATCCAACCCGGCGAATTTCTTGTCATCGCGGCCGACGCCACCCATTTTGCGGCCAATTACCCATCGGTTACCAATGTGGTCGGCGGCTGGACTGGGCAACTCGCCAATTCCGGCGAGAAGATCGAATTAACAAACCAGCTTGGCGTGCGCGAAGATCGCGTCACCTATGCCGACGAAGGCGATTGGGCTGTGCGCGCTGTGGGTCCCGTACTCGCGGGAACCGCCGGTTGGATCTGGGATGCGCCGCACGACGGCTTGGGAAAAACGCTCGAACTGATCAATCCCCTGATGACTAACAATCAAGGTCAGAACTGGGGCGCAAGTACAGCCGATGGCGGATCGCCCGGTGCGGAAAACTCGGTCGCTGGGGCCGACATCGCGCCACTGATTCGCGATGTATCGCACTCGCCTGGTATTCCTCACGCCGATGAACCGGTCGTAGTTTCGGCGCGTTTGACCGACGAATTGCCCGCCGGCTTCGCCGCTACACTACATTGGCGCGTCGACGGCGACGCAACCTTCCAAACCGTGCCGATGGCCGACGACGGCATCGGTGTCGATGAACTCGCGGCCGATGGCGTCTTCGTTGCCACGATCCCGGCGCATGCCGACCGTACGGTCATTGAATTCTATGTCGCGGCCGAAGACCTCGGCGGCAAGACGCGCACTTGGCCCGCGCCGGTACAGCCGACCGGGCTCCAGCAAGCGAACGCCCTGTATCAGGTGATCGACGAATTCGATGCGGCGGCGCTGGCTGAAGCCGGCACGCCGATGTACCACTCGATCATGACGGCCGCCGAGCGGAACACGTTCACGAACATCAACCGAAGCAGCGACGCCCAGATGAACGCCACGTTCATCGCTGCAGAAGGGGGCGAAGTCAGCGTTCGCTACAACGCGGGCGTGCGAATTCGTGGTAGCGGCAGCCGCAATCACAACCCGCCGAACAATCGCATCAATTTGCCTGGCGACAACCCTTGGTCGGGCTTGTCGTCGCTCAACATCAACGCCGTTGCCGTGGACAATCAACTGATCGGCGGCGCGCTGCATCGCTTTGCCGGGTTGGCCGCTGACGATGTCCATTTGATCGAATACTACAGCAACGGACAGAAGCTGCAGGGCCTGTACGTCCATATTGAACCGCTCGGTTCCGAATTCGCCGAAAACCATTTTCCCGACGATCCCAACGGCAACGTTTACAAAGGACGTCGTCCCGACGAATCGCCCCCCGGCGGCCAAGGCGCCGGCCTGCAATATTTTGGTCCCGACCCGGGCCCTTATGTCAGCTATACGAAATCCACGAACGAGTCGGAAGCCGACTGGTCGGATGTCATCAACCTGACCTATCAACTGAACGAATCGCCCGACGAAACCTATGTCGAAGACGTGCAATCGGTCGTCGACGTCGACCAATGGTTCCGGTTCCTCGCGCTCAATGCGTTGCTGGGCAACAACGAGGGCGGCCTGGTCACCGGCGATCGGCTCGGCGACGATTACGCTATGTATAGCGGCGTCAACGATCCGCGCTTTCAGCTCCTGCCTCACGATCTCGATACACTGTTTGTCGGCACGACGTCCGGAATTTTCCGATTCACGAACATCGACGCGCTCAATCGGCTCACGTTCCACCCGGAATTCATGCCGCGCTATTACGCTCAGCTCGTCGACCTGATGGACAATGTCCTGACCGACGAAAACGTTGACATCGTTCTGCGCGAGGCGGGCGGCGGATCGATCACACAAACGCGCATCGATCAGGTCAAGGACTTCTTTGCCGCGCGATTCGCCTTCGTGCGTGGATTGATCGAGCGAGACTTTAGCGTTGATTCGTCACTCGGAACTCAAAGCGGTTACCCACGCACTACCGACGGAGTCGCGCCGCTGAGTGGCACGGCCGATGTGATCGAAACGCGCTCGGTGCTGGTAAACGGCATCGAAGCCGCATTCAACACGCGTACCGGCGCCTGGTCGGCAACGCTTCAGCCGCTTGGCACAGATCAGACCTTGATCGCCCAAGGAGCCAATTGGGCTTATCTCGACGATGGCTCGAATCAGATGACCGCTTGGCGAGATCCGGCCTTCAATGATTCGGCCTGGGCCACCGGCCCCGCGCCTCTCGGTTATGGAACGGTCAATGGCGTTACCATAGCCACGACGGTGGATTTTGGCTCGAATGCACTCGACCGGCATGAAACGACCTACTTTCGCCGCTCGTTCAACGTGACAGACCCCAACATGTTTGGAGGATTGCAACTCTCACTACTAAGCGACGACGGCGCGGCCGTTTACTTGAACGGCCAACTGGTCGCACTCGAAAACCTCACATTCAACCCCGCGTTCGACGATTTGGCCGACGTGAATTTGAGCGGCGCCGACGAGGGAATGTATCGCACATTCTCGATCGATGCCGATCTTCTGGTGGCCGGCGAAAACGTGCTGGCGGTCGAATTGCATCAGGCGACGCGCACCAGCGGCGATCTTGGCTTCGACGCCGAACTGATCGGACTGGTCTCGGCCGACAGTGGCGAATGGACGAGGCCGGGCATTAATCGCATCACCGTACGGTCGTTCGACGGACCGACGGGCACCGGCAATCTCATCGACGAGCGGACGATCGACATTTGGCACGATACGGGCGCGACGACCGACGTTTCCGGCACGCTGGCCGCCGACACGCTCTGGCGCGCTGCCGACGGGCCTTTCCGCGTGACTGGCAATCTGACAATTCCCGCCGGTGTCACGCTCACGATCGAGTCGGGAACAACCGTCTTCTTTGCCGACAATACGCGGATGCAAGTATCCGGGCAACTAATCGCCGAAGGCACGGAGTTCGCGCCCATTTTCATCACGCGCGAACCGGGATCGACCGGTTTCTGGAATGGCATTCAATTCGTCGACACGATGACCGACAACCGCATCGGCTACGCGATACTCGAATATGGCGAGACGGTCGATGGCATGATCGGCCTGACCAACGCAAGCCTGACCTTGCATCACGCGACACTCGATCATCAGCGGCTGCGACGGATTCGCAGCCAGAATTCCTCGTTGATCGTACGCGACAGCCATTTCGTGGAAATGTTCCCCGGCGCAAACGAAGCGCCGCTTACTGATAATCGCAGCGAGCACATCTGGGGCGGCTTCATTCCGGTTGGTGGTCATTTCATCATCGAAAACAACGTGTTCGGCGCGCTCAAGGGGCACAACGACGGCATCGATTTCGACGCGGGCCGCCGGCCCGATGACCCCATTCCACAAATCCTCAACAACGTTTTCCTCGGCGGCGGCGATGACGCGCTCGATCTCGAAGGCGATGCCCATATCGAAGGCAATGTCTTCATGCATTACGCCAAGGATCAATACAACGTTGATCCGGGCGAATCGAATGTTATCTCGGCCGGCGCGAATCACGAATTCGTCGTCGTCCGCAACATCTTCTACGATGTGCAACATGCTTCGCTCATCAAAGAAGATTCGTTTATGACCTTCGAACATAACACGGTCATCAACGCCTCCCACTCGGCCCTCTATTTCGATCTGCCCGGACAAACCGATGGCCCGGGTCGCGGCGCGATTGTGCGCGACAATATTTTTGCCAACGTCGCCACCGTTTTCGACTTTGTTGCCGATACAACCGATCTCACAGTCGAAAGCAATCTCGCTCTTCCGGGACTCATCCCCTATGACCCGGATACGCTTACGGAAGATCCACGGATCGTCGATGTGCTCGGTGGCAACTTCGCGCTCGGCCAGGGTTCTCCGGCAATTGGCGCCGGCATCGGCGGCTTGGACCTGGGCGCCCTGATTCCAGCCGGCGCCAACTTCTCCGGTGAACCGTCAACACTCACGCACTTGGACTCAGCGACGATTCAGGTCCACGCTCCCGGCTCGCTGGCCTATCGTTTTCGTGTGAACGGTGGCGCCTGGTCGACGGATAGAATGCCCAGCGACCCCATCGTCTTGACCGGACTGGCTGATGGCCCCTACACGGTGGAAGCGATCGTACAAAACTCGGCGAGCGCCTGGCAGGAGGAGTCGCAAGCTACGGCCTCGCGTACCTGGACGGTCGATTCCACACTCACGCGACTCGTAATTAGCGAAGTGATGGCAAGCAACACGGGCGTACTCGTGCATGAAGGCACAACTCCCGACGCCATCGAGCTACACAACGCCGGCGCGGGCACCATCGACCTGAGCGGGATGGGTATCACCGACAATGTCAACCTACCTTACAAGTACGCGTTTCCGGCTGGCACAACACTCGCAGCAGGAGAATACCTGACGCTTTACGCCGACAATGCGGTCACGTCGGGCATCCATCTCGGCTTCACACTGCGCGGCGAAGGTGACGATATTTCGCTCTTTGCGGCCCCGGCCAACGGTGGCGCGATTGTCGACTCGATCACGTTCGGCATGCAACTCGAAAACTTCTCCATCGCCCGACTGGGCCCCGATCTCGATTGGGGTCTGGCTCAGCCCACGTTGGGTGCGGCGAATGTAGCGCAGCGTACCGGCGACCTTACGGAACTTGCGATCAACGAATGGTTCACGAGCGGCGATATTCGCTTTATCGACGACTTTGTGGAGTTGCGCAACACCGATCCGCTTCCGGTCGCGCTCGGCGGGCTCTACCTGAGCGACGATCCGGCGCCGCGCGCGAGTATGACGCCGCTACCCGCACTGAGTTTTATTTCCGGCGCCGGCTACCTGGCCCTGCTGGCCGACAGCTCTCCGGAACAAGGCGCGAACCATCTAGACTTTGGTCTCTCTACGCGGCCGGAAGTGATCTATCTATTCGATGCATCGCTGCAAGAACTCGACTCGATCTACTACGGGCCGCAGGCAATCGATGTTTCGCAAGGTCGCGTGTTTGGCGATCCGCAAACATACGAGTCGGAACTCGTGCCGACTCCCGGCGTGGCGAACCCCGGCGCGACGACCACGCAATCGACGCTGGTCGATTTCGACCACGTGTGGCGCTACGATAACACCGATACCGATCTAGGCGCCGCTTGGCGCGACCCGGCCTTCGACGACTCGGCCTGGCCCGATGGCCCCGGCCCACTAGGCTTCGAACTTGATCCGCTGCCGATCCCATTGGCGACGGTCATCGCCAATGGGCCCACAACAACCTATTTCCGCAGCACGTTCGACTTCAACGAAGATCCGGCGAATGCCACACTGCTGCTCACGACGATGATCGACGACGGACTCGTCGTCTATCTCAACGGCCACGAAATTCAACGCCTGCGCATGCCCGACGGCGAGCCGACCCACGCGACCATCGCCAGCGGCAACGTAAACGAAGCGGTCATCGAGGGCGCGTTCGAGATTCCTTCCGACTTCCTAGTCCAGGGCGAAAACGTGCTGGCCGCCGAAGTCCATCAACATTCCTCCGGCGCCGATATCGTATTCGGCTTGGCGCTCGATGCCGAAATTCGCATCGAGAACAACGCATACAATTCCGTGCTTGCTATGGCCGAGGGCCTGCGAATCTCGGAGTTGCATTACAACCCGGCTACTGGATCGGAAGTCGAGTTCGTCGAATTGCAGAACATTGGCGGCGCGCCGTTGAACTTGGGCGGCGTTCGCCTCGCCGACGGCATCGATTTCACCTTCCCCGCGATCGTGCTCGAACCCGAGCAATATGTTGTCGTCACGAACAACGTGGCTGGTTTTTTCCGCGAGTACGGTTCGGGCATTCTCGTGGCCGGGCAATACTCGGGAACCTTGAGCAACAACGGCGAAGGGATCCTGCTGCAGCTAGCAGCCCCGTACGATGCCGGCATCCTCCGTTTCGATTATCTCGACGGCTGGTATCCATCGACCGATGGCGGCGGCTATTCGCTCGAAATTCGAGACGCCCTGGCCCCGGCGACCACCTGGGGAGACAAGGTCGCTTGGCAAGCTGGAACAACCCTCGGCGGCACGCCCGGCTATGCGGCGGGGCAAATGCCGCCCGTTTCGAACGTCGTGATCAACGAAGTGCTCACGCATACCGACCTGCCAGCTTACGATGCCATCGAACTATTTAATCGCAGCGACGCGGCGATCGATCTGGGTGGGTGGTATCTTTCCGACTCGGACACCAACTTCCAGAAGTTCCGCATCCCCGACGGCACAATTATTCCCGCCGGCGGCTTCGTCGTCTTCGACGAACGCGACTTCAATGCCTCGGGCCTCGACACCGATCCCGCCAATGATGATCCGAATGATTTTGGGCTCAACGGCGCGCACGGCGACGAACTCTGGCTCGTTGAGGCCGACACGGCCGGCAATCTGTTGCGCATGCTCGATCTTTCCGCCTTTGGCGCGGCGGCCAACGGTGAATCGTTCGGACGCTGGACCGATGGCGAAGCGCCCTTCGTGCCGCTGCAAGCCGTTACGCTTGGCGCCCCCAACGCGCCGCCGCGCGTCGGCCCGTTGATTATCAGCGAAGTCCACTACAATCCCGTCGATCCCGATGGGGCCGGCCCCGTCGATCCGGGCGACCTCGAATTCGTCGAGGTCTTCAACCCAACCAGAGAATCCGTCGGCCTTACCGAATGGCGAATCCGCGGAGGCGTCGACTTCGACTTCGCGTCGACCTCGGCGATCGCACCGTTCGAAGCGCTCGTCGTTGTCAGCTTCAATCCAACAAACACCGCGTTGCTCGACCAATTCCGCGCGTTCTATGGCATTGACGATTCGGTGCAGATCGTGGGCGGCTACGCCGGTCAACTTAGCAACGGCGGAGAAGACTTGCGTCTGTTGCGTCCCGACGAACCTCCGCTCGACGAACCGCTGTATATTCCGCGATTACTGGAAGACGAGTTGGTTTACGACGATGCAGCGCCTTGGCCGACCAGCCCCGACGGCGGCGGCGATTCGCTTCATCGCGCCGCACCCGACGCCTGGGGTTTGCAGCAGCCAAACTGGATGGCCGCCGCACCGACGCCGGGCGACTATTTCGGGCTCTTCGTCCGCTCCGCGGCGATCGTATCTGGTGGAATCGAGATCGAATTCTCCAAAGCGATCGATCTGGGCCAACTGAATCTATACGACGGGATCGACGCCGAAATCGATCCAGCCGACCTGCTGCTCGTAGGACGTCAAACCGGCCCGGTACGTGGATCGATTGTGATCGATCCGGCAGCCAGCACGCTGACATTTGTGCCTTCCGGCGCTCCGCTCGCACCCGATGTCTACGATCTAACGCTCTTTGCTCGCTCCGATGGGTTTGTATCACTCAACGGTGAAACGCTTGACGGCGACTTCAACTTCAGCGCCGGCGGCAACTACGTTACACAATTCACCGTTGGAGCCGACGCTGCACGCACGCTAAGCATTCGCGATTTCGCGCGCGGACCGCTACAATCATTCAGCCTGCCGAATGGCCAGGGCGTGCCGGTTTCGATCAGCGACTCGACCGGCGTCACCGCAGTCGAATTCGTGCTTCGTTACGACGAAACAAACCTTCAGAACCTTGCCGCGACACTGACGGACCAAATGCCCGGACTCTGGTCGATTACCTCGCAGGCCCGCATCGCGCCAGGTGAATATCGCGTCGTTGCGCAAGGTCCGGCGCTCGATGGGTCGGTCCGCGAATTGATTGCGATACAAGGCGAGGTTCCTGCGAGCGCCGCCTCAGGGTCGGCCAGTTTGCTCACGATCCAACAGGTGGTGGTCAACCAGGGCGCACTGGCGGCGAGCGGCGATGTGTCGCTACAGGCCATTGGCTTCCTGGGCGATGCAACCGGCAACATGGAATACAGCGCGCTCGATGCGTCGTTGATCGCGCGCGTCGCCGTCGGGCTTGATTCCGGTTTCGACGCATTTGATCGCATCGATCCAATGATTCTAGGCGACGTGTCCGACAACGGCGAGGTTTCGGCGCTCGATGCCGCATATGTAGCGCGGAAAGCGGTTGGCCTCGCCCAGCCCGAAATTCCCGTCTTACCGCCGCCGGCCAATATCAGCAGCAACGTATTCGTATCGTCGCCTGCCGCACTCGCTCCGCCTCCGGGCGAGCCATTCGGTTCAAACGTTGGCTGGGATGTGGCAATTTCAGCTCCTGCATCGGATGATCAGACACCGGCAAGCAAAGAGCCAACAAGTGCGAATGCGACGGCCTCACCGACAGCGATCGCCTGGCAAGACTCCCATGAAATTCAGGCTGTCGATCGAGCGATCGTGGAACTGACTGAGACAAACGATGCCAAGACTCCGGTCGGCGAAGGGAGCGAAGCGTTCGACGAGCCACTCGACTCCGATCTGGCCGATCTGCTCGCGAAGGACCGGCTCTAAGCGTATAATTGACGCTGTTTCGCTCTGTCCATTCCGTCGTCGTGCGCTGCGCGGATGAATCGCTTCTCATTATTTAAGTTTCGATCGCGAGGACCGCGTCGGGCGTCGCCCGTGCGCACAACGCCGGCGTCGTTTCGTCCCGCGTTCGAAGCGCTCGAGGCGAGGCAACTGCTCGTCGGCGATAGCGTTGTCGTATTCAACGAATTGAACTACCACCCCGCACCGGGCGACGAGGCGCTCGAATGGGTTGAGCTGCACAACCAGATGGCGGTTGATATCGATCTGTCGGGTTGGCGAATCACCGGAGGCATCGAATTTCAATTCGCACCGGCCACGATCATCGCCGGTGGCGGTTACATGGTCGTCGCGGCCAATCCGGCAAGCGTGGAACTGGCCGCGGGTAT
>JAGQOS010000529.1 GCA_020427265.1 Planctomycetales bacterium | reverse complement strand
TTCAGGCTGCCCGAAATTCCGATCTGCACCTGGTGACCATCGCCGCGGAGCATCACACCAGAATCGTAATACTCCGAGGGCGTCCGGTACTCGAGTTCGATTTCGTAGTCGTGATATTTTTTCGATGTCCAAAGTACCGAGCCGACCTTGTTGGGATTCTCGGCGACAAGCGCTCCTTCGACGACCTTCCAATGGCCCTCCTGCCCCTTCCCGTCCGGCACATCCCAACCGGAGAGCGACTTGCCGTCGAAGAGCCTGACGGCATCGGCCGCCACACATGTAGCAGAAAGCAAAGCCACAAGGGCCACGGAGGTAAGCAGATGCAGCATTCTCATGAGTTGAGTTCTCCGAATTGATTTAGGGCGGGCTGGGGCGGCAAGTGGAAGCGCGAAGATAAAAAGGTTTGAGGATCAGAAACGAGGAACGTTAATCCACGCTAATTGTCGCTAAACCAAATTAGTGGAGATTAGCGTTCCCGGTATAGGTCGCCACGTCGTCCAATCATCCTATCGCATCGCAAAGCGAGAAGGTAGCGATTACCTGCGGCGACCAGGGCGATTCTTTGATTCATCATTCAATCGGATCCGCATGAAAAACAACTCGGTATTCGCGTTGCGGGTCGCAATTCTTCGGATTGGGAATGAGCACGAAGTCGTCGGTAATGGTCGGCTGAAGATCGGCGCCGCTCTCAACGCGCACATTGGCAACCCGATGCGGCAGAAACGCCACGATCGGCCGCCAGCCGCGCTGCGAGCCATTTGTGTTGATGGGCTGAAACGAGGCGTCGCCGCGCCGCGGAGTGATTGTGAACACGTAATCGCCGTTCTCGATCTTCAACTCCTGATCGTACGCTTTCTTCATCGACTCCATGCGCGCTTCCCACTTCGGGTCGCCGTAAAAGGCGACCACGTCGCGATCGTACTGCAGGCCACGGCTATCCGGCTCTGCCGTTTCCAAGCGATGAATCAGAGCGTGCTGATTCGCCATGAAGGCTTCGGCAAGCGTGTACCGCCCGGGCTGTTCAACAAAGTAGTCGAGGCACCCCCAGCCTGCGTAGCCAAACCAGGTCGGCACGGTGTAGCCGATCATTTGCCGCACACCAACATCGTTCATCCAGGCCAGCGCCATCGAGTCGCGGCCGTCGATATGCCCCATTAGGCAATTACCGATTGGCAAATAAACTTTCGGGTTGGGAGAATCGATAGGAATCTCTTTCCCCTGCGAATCCTGCCCGTACATTTGGCCGGCGCGCGAACGAAAAAAGCCGTTGCGATAGCGAAAACCGATCATCCAGTCGCGTTCGGTCGCATGCCCGGAAGTTACGAATAGATCGGCCTGATAGTCGTTGAGCGTATCGACCAGCGCCTGAGTTGTGTCGTCGGGCCCCGAAGCCTGTCGTGCCGATTGGCCGGCGTCTTTGCGTACGAGTTTGTTTTTTACAAGCTCATCGTACCAAAGGCCCTCATGGCACATGTCGAGAGCCACTTCTGTTCCCGACGCCACTTTGCGAACGACCAGCGGCTCGCGTTGTTCCGCGATGCGGCAGGCGCAAGCGGCGTCGAACCCGGTGAGGACGCCCCAGAGCGTGTCGGCATAGGGATCGTCGTCGTAGCGGCGAGTTAATTGATGCACCTGGGCTATGAATTCGCGCGTTGCTTCATCGGGCCGGACAACGAAGCACGTGTACCGAGGGTGCATACGCCTTAGGTCGACGAGACATTCTTCCGGCTGCTTCGTGTAAATAAACTGCTGGCTCGGCGGGACGTCGTATTTCTTGCGCAACGCGGCCGTTACCTGCGCCCATTCGTCGTTCTGCTGCGTGGCGGCCGAAACGACGATCGCATAGTCGCCGGCGGCGGCCAGTCGCGTCGAAAAATCCGCGGCGAGCAGAACCCAAAGTAGCAAGTAACGAACCATAACCGACACTCCCAAATTGACACGACCGATTTTTCACTGGGAGTAGCCTAACCACCAGCGGCCGAAATTCCAACGGCCCGACGCAATTGCCGGGGGGAGGCGGTTGAAATTCGGCCGAATTGCGAAATTATCTGGCGACCGACAATTCCCAATTGATTGCGAAACGACCGGGCGACAACTAAAATGAAGGGTGTAGCAGGCAACGGCCACGACCGCCCAAAATAATATTGGCTCAACTGCCCCGTTCGGTTGGTTCAGCGCCTGGATAAAAGCCACGACGGCGTTGCCGTCTCTTCTGTTGATTGAGTCGATCTAATGAAGTCGACATTCGGAAGCAGCTCGCGAGGTTAGACGCGAGTGTCAACACCCGCTGATTGCGGCGTGGTTGGTCGGCTTCCGTATCTCTTTCGGAGTTCTCGCTCCCGTTCCGTAATCGGTTTGCATTGGGCCGCTTGTTGCTGCGCGCTTGAGGCAAGTCACTGCGGATCATCATTGAAGGGCCGAGCAGCGGCTGCGATGTGTTATCGCCGCGGCTTGTCGGCCTTTTCCCGATCTAATGTGACCGTCCGTCGTTTCAAGGAACCGCGGCGGCCGGACGATCACGCGAGGACCGAGAAGACATCAACGTTCAAACAATCAATTACCCACAGCGTCTCGCGGCGTATTTACATACGTGAGGCGCGGGTTCGTAGATGAGGAATCGCTCGTGAGGACTCGCTAGTGAAGAACAGCCTCGAATGCCGAGGTTCTTCTTTGAGTTCGGCGATCTATTGGCACATCGCCGTGCTGGCGCTCTCTGTACGCGCGCATGTCGCCCCTTGCGGACGCATTTCTCTTGCTCTGGTGCCCACTAAGACCGCTCTTGCTGAGCAGTCTTTCTCCCTTCGTCGTTCGGTGCGATCGCTTCGCGCGCTTTGGCGCCTGCCGCCAAGTGTTCGGATCGTTCGGATCGCCGAAAACCCCTGTTTTTCTAGTGTTTTCTTGCTTTGAAAGGACCACGTCATGATTGCTGAAGTTTCGCGTTTCTGCCGTGAAGAGGAACTCGAATACGACGATTACGACGTCGCTGCGCCGCGTCGTAGCGGCGGACATCGAGAGATGAGCGGCCGAGCCAAGTTCGCCCGCCAAGCGCGGCACAGCCGCGGTGGCGGCAAGGCCAAGCTGTTTAACGGCGCGCATTTGCGTCGCACGAATCGGCACGTTGCCTGGTAGTTAGGCGACCCCCAGGTGTCGCCATGTTTTCCCCTGTTTTGAAAGGAGCTTTGAATGATCG
>JAGQOS010000528.1 GCA_020427265.1 Planctomycetales bacterium | reverse complement strand
CCTCCTCGCCGCCGCGTAGCGCGCACGATACGGAACGACAGACCCAGGCACGGGTTCGGCCATGGGGCGCATCTTGTTTAAAAAAGCCGTAAAAAGACAGTGTGTCCTGAACTTGCGCCGGCGCGAGTTCGAGCAACTCGGCAATTTCGGCAACGGCCTGCAACGGCACGTGCCGCAGCCGTTCGCTGACCAGATGGAGTGCCGGAAGCGTTACCGCCTGCTTCGTCGGATAACGAGGAAAATACTTCTTAATCGCCTCGACCATTTCGTCGGTCAAGATGCGTTCGGATTGTTGCGCAGTGTCGGTCATGTTTCGAGGCTCAACGGTCCAATTCCGCGGCAATGATGTTCAAGCTTCCCAGAACGGCGACAATGTCACTGAGGGTATGGCCGCGAATCAAGTGTGGAAACATGGCGAAGTTGATAAATGAAGGTGGTCGGCAGCGAGCGCGATAAGCGACGTCGCTGCCATCGCCAACGACGTAGAAACCTAGCTCGCCGTTAGGGGCTTCCGTTGCACAGTAGACCTCTTCTTGAGGGACCTCGAAGCCGCGATTCGCCATGACAAGCTCGAAGTGCGAAATCGTTCCCTCGATTGTTTGGTAGACTTGCTGTTTGCTGGGAAGCGCGGTGCGCTCATCGATACCAACGTTGAACGGACCGGATGGAATGTTCTCGATCGCTTGCTGCACGAGTTTCAAGCTCTCGCGCATTTCGACCATGCGAACGAGGTAGCGCGCATAACAGTCGCCCGTCTTCATGCACGGCACGTTGAAATCAAGGTCGGCGTAAGCCAAATAGGGTTCATCTTTACGCAGATCGCGCGTAACGCCGCTTGCCCGGGCGACAGGGCCGGTCGCGCTGAAATTCACGGCGTCTTCGCGAGAGAGAAGACCGACACCCTTGGTGCGATCGACGAAAATGCGATTGCGATTGAGCAACCGCTCCATATCATCGATTGTTTTGGGGAAATCTTGACAGAAGGCGCGAATCTTTTCCACGACCAACGGTGTGATGTCGTGAGACGATCCGCCAACTCGCGTATAGCTATTTGTAAACCTCGCCCCGCATAGCGTTTCGAAAATGTCGTAAATCTTCTCGCGCTGATAAAATGCATACAGGAAGAACGTGAACGCGCCAACGTCGAGCCCGATCGCACCCGTGCTCAATAGGTGGTCGCTGATGCGGGCTAATTCGCAGATGATCGTGCGAATGTACACGGCGCGCGGTGTTAACTCGATGCCAAGCAGCTTTTCCACGGCCATGTGCCAGGCCACGTTGTTGGCCATCGGCGAAATGTAATTCATCCGGTCGGTGACCGTGACGTATTGGTTGTAGTCGAGGTGTTCGCCGATCTTTTCAAAGCCGGAGTGCAGATAGCCAATATCGGGCATGGCATCGAGCACGCGCTCACCGTCGAGTTTAAGAACGAGACGCAGCGTTGTGTGCGTTGCCGGATGCTGGGGTCCGAAGTTCATCGTCCAGACATAATCGCGCAAGTCATTGTGGGCGATGTCGGCAGTCGATTGTGCAGCCACCAACGGCATGCTACGCCTCCCCTCGTGTGATCGTGGGGAAGTTATGGCGTTCACCAAGCCCTTGTAGCGGATAGTCTTTGCGCAACGGATGGGCGGTAAACTCTTCGGGCAGCAAAATACGGCGATGATCAGGATGGCCGTCAAATGTGATACCAAACAGATCCCAAACCTCGCGTTCCAGCCAATTTGCACCCCTCCAAAGCGAAGTTACCGACGGCACAACTGTATCGGGCTCGTTGACAAACGTACGCACGGTCAGGCGCGCCGCGCTGCGCGAATCACCAACGATGTAGATCAGGCCAAATCGATTCTCGGCGCCTCGGTATTTCAAATAGTCGACGCATGTCAGGTCGACGAGTAGATCGAAGTGATGCTCGTCGCGCAGGAATTTAAACAGAGCAACGAGATCGTCGCGCGGAACGACAAGTCGTGTGTCACCTCGAAATTCGCTGCATGTGACGCAGGGAAAGCGTTCATTCAAGTCGGGCGGGGCAGGCACGCTCATGCTTTCCTTACCAGGGCGTTAGCCGGCTGAAGGACTGGCAACTCGACAAGTGCTCGTTTGGGCGCCTGCCGTTGAGTTGCAAGAAATTCTCGACCGCCAATCGTTCCTTCGCGCTGGATTTTGTCCTGCAAGTCGATGATCGATTGAATCAACTGCTCGGGACGCGGCGGGCAACCGGGAACATACATGTCGACGGGAATGAATCGATCAATGCCTTGAACCACACAATAGGTGTCGAAAACTCCGCCCGTAGATGCGCAGGCGCCCATGGAAATGCACCACTTCGGTTCGGGCATCTGCTGCCAAATGCGCTGCAGGACCGGTAGCATTTTCATCACGACGCGCCCCGCCACAATCATCAAATCGCATTGCCGAGGTGAAAAACGGAAGACTTCGGCGCCGAAACGCGCCAAATCATGGCGGCTGGCGCCCGTAGCCATCAATTCGATACCACAACAAGCCGTGGCGAACGGCATGGGCCACAGACTGTTCTTCCGACACCAACTAGCCAGTTCGTCCAATTTGCTAATGACGACGTTTTCAGGAAGCTCTACCGCCACCGCAAAACCCCCTTCCGCCATTCGTAAACCAAACCGATCACGACCAATACCAGAAAGAACAGCAACCCGCCGAGCACGACCCCTCGGCCGGAGACCAGTTGTTCCGCGATGGCGGCGTCCAGTCCCGCCTCGCGATTCCGACTGGCGACGGCCCACGGATAGAGAAAGAGCAGTTCGACGTCGAAGATGAGAAATGCGATCGCCACCAAGTGAAAACGCACGTCAAATCGCCGCCGCGAGTCGTGGATGGGGTCCATACCGCTTTCGTACGGCATGCGTTTCACGGCCCCCTGACGCCGCGGACCGAGCAGGACCCCCATGGCGAGCATCCCTAGCGGAACGGTTACGGCAAATGGGTAGAACGCTTTCCATAACCTTCGATCTGCCAACGCTTTAGCACAGTGAATCCGACTTTGTGAATAAAATCACAAAGTCATCTCGAAAAAAAACCCGTAGCCCACGAGGCCCCGGGTGAAACCATCCTATCTGACGAGACGCCCCATGGTCAATCGGACATGCGGCCGGTCGCGGTGTCGCTGCCTGACCGTGACCGGGGCTTCCAGCCGCAGTACTGGGGAAAAGTCTGCGGCAGGAT
>JAGQOS010000527.1 GCA_020427265.1 Planctomycetales bacterium | reverse complement strand
TGGCCGCCTTGGCGGCGGCGCAGGACGCGCAGTTCGGCTACGAATCGCAGCGTAGCGACCGTGTTACAGCTAAGCCGTCGGCCACCGAGTTGAGGCAGTCCGTAGCAACATTCCTCCGGCAGGAAGCGACAACCGAGGGCGAGGAAAACGAACAGGCCGTACGGGGTTTGATCCGGATATATCGCCAGCTCCAAGATGATTCGGCCCTGGTCAAGAGTTCGCGAGATCGGTTGACCAACTTGGTGCGTAATCGCCTTCGTAAAGTCGCGGCTCGGCTCGAAAAGGAACGCCCCGATGGCCTCGCAACGCCAACCGACCTTCAGCAATTCCTGGCCCAGCAACTCAATCAGTTCGGACAAGGCCTGGCTCGCGCCCCAGCGGAAATTCATCCCGGCGAGGCTTTGGTCGATTTAATCAAAGCAACCGTGCAGCCCAACACCTGGGTCGATCGTGGCGGCAATGGCGAAGTGATGCTCTTTCCGCCGTTGCGCCAAGTGGGCGTGTTCGGCAATCAAGCGAATATCCAGCAAGGTGGCGGCTTCGGCCCCGCGCGCCAGGGAGGCGCTTTCGGCGCACCGGCCGATGATGGTGAGGACCTTGTCGAGCTGATCCAGACGGTCATCGCTCCCGACAGCTGGGACGTGAACGGCGGCCCGGGCTCGATATTCTATTGGCCGAACCTGCGTGTGCTTGTCATTCGGCAAACCGACGAGGTGCATGACAATATCGGTGGCGCCTTGGGGCAGCTTCGCCAGGCGGGGAACTGAACGAGCTCATCGAGCCATTCGAATCTCGCGCAGCACGTCTTGAGCCTTTTCGCTACCATGCTCTTTTCTAGCGAATGGAGCCTCGATATATGACCGCGGATCTGCCGGGAGATCTTAGTAAGACGGCCTTCGCGTTTCGTGGCTACAATGTGACGAATCTCGGCCGCTCGCAAGCCTTGCTCTTGCATCGCAAGTACGGTCCCATCGTGCGCGAAACCTTGCGCGAAGCGGAAGACATCTATCGCGACATTCTGGGCAAGCGGCCGCGTTTAGTGGAACGCGTGCGACTTGGCCGCGAAACCTCACTACGGAGCTACGCCGAGGCGATCGCCCTGATCGTGGCCATGGAGCTAGCGCAGTTACGACTACTCGAAGAGTTTTACGGCATCCGCATTCAGCAAGGACGCTGCGCCTTCGGCTACAGCTTGGGCGAACTAACCGCGCTCGCCGCCTGCGGTGTGATCGATATGAAGGGCGCGCTTTCGATTCCCCTGGCGATGTCGGGCGAATGCGCCGAGTTGGCCCACGATGTAACGATGGGAGTCCTGTTTTCGCGCGGCGAAGCACTCTCTCTGGCGACCGTCGAAGAGATCTGTCTTAAGATCAATCAGCATGGCGAGGGCGTGATCGGCATCTCGGCCATTCCTTCGCCCAATACGGTCTTGCTGCTCGGTCAACGCGATACGATCGAGCACTTCAAGGCAGCAATGAAAGATCGTTTCCCGAAACAAGTGCATTTGCGAATCAATCAGCACCGCTGGCCTCCTTTGCATTCTCCGTTAGTCTGGGAACGATCGATTCCCAACCGTTCGGCCTATCTCATGCATGTGATGGAAGGTGGGTTCGAGCCGCCCACGCCGCCCATCCTGTCGCTGGTGACAGGCAAGGCAAGTTATCACGGAGCTAACACCCGCGCCCTGGTGCATCAGTGGATCGACCATCCGCAGCGTCTCTGGGATGTACTCTGCGAGACACTCAATGAAGGCGTGCAGACCATCGTTCATGTCGGTCCCGAGCCCAATTTGATTCCGGCCACCTACCACCGTCTAAGCGATAATGTGCAGCAACAAATTCTTAGCTATGGCAGCCTCGGCGCGCGAGCCATGAAGGGCATCGCCCGCCGGCGTTGGCTCACGAATCTGCTACCCAAACGCACGGCCCTGGTGCGTGTTATCGACGTGGAACACGTGATACTTGAAGACTGGCTGCTGGCCAACGCGCCCTGACGCTTGGCAAGCGCGAGCCTTGGACGAATCGCTTGTGGCCCGGTAGAATTAGCATCGTGCCACGAATTCCTTTCCGCCTTGCTCCGCGTTTTCATGTCGAACGATCCACGACTTCCTCGACCCGAACTACTTGCCCCAGCGGGCAATCGTGATTGCGTGCGCGCCGCGGTCGAGAACGGCGCCGATGCCGTGTACTTTGGCCTGGAGGCCGGCTTCAATGCTCGTGTGCGCGCGGCGAACTTGTCGCTCAACGAAGTCGGCGAAGTCATGTCGTACTTGCATCGGCGCGGACTGCGCGGCTACGTCACGTTCAACACTTTGGTGTTTACCGAAGAGTTAGAAGCGGCTGAGCAATCCATCCGTCACCTGGCCGCTTCCGGTGTCGACGCACTGCTCGTGCAAGACATGGGCCTGGCGCGGTTGATTCGCCAAATCGAGCCGGATTTGGAGGTTCATGCCTCGACGCAGATGACGCTCACCAGCGCCGAGTGCCTGGCCGCGGCCGAGGATCTGGGCATCGCGCGTGTCGTGCTGCCGCGCGAATGTTCGATCGACGAGATTCGCGAGATCCACGACCATTCACGTCTCGAGTTGGAAGCGTTCGTTCACGGAGCGCTTTGTGTCGCCTATTCGGGACAGTGCCTGACGAGTGAGTCGTTGGGCGGACGCAGCGCAAACCGAGGACATTGCGCACAAGCCTGCCGCTTGCCATACGATCTTATCTGCGATGGACAGGATGTGCCGCTCGGCGACGTGAAGTACCTGCTCAGCCCCCAGGACCTGGCCGCGTTCGAATTGATTCCCGAACTGATCAAGGCAGGCGTATCCAGCTTGAAGATTGAAGGACGACTCAAGTCGCCCGAGTACGTGGCTAACATCACGAGCCATTATCGCCGGGCCATTGATCAGGCGATCGAGCAGCAACGCGTCGCACTCTCCAGGGCCCAGGTCCGAGACATGGAACTGTCGTTCTCGCGAGGTTTTTCACCGGGTTGGCTTAACGGATGCGACCACAAAATGCTCGTTCCCGGCCTTAGCTCTGCGAAACGTGGCATTCGATTGGGTGAAGTCGTCACTATCACCAGGTCGCGCGTGACGGTGCGGCTTGACGCCCCCATTGCTCGTGGCGATGGAGTCGTCTTTGCCGGCGATCGTGTCGCCGGCGACGAGCAAGGCGGCCGCGTCTATCAGGTGTTTCGCGAGCAGG
>JAGQOS010000526.1 GCA_020427265.1 Planctomycetales bacterium | reverse complement strand
CTTGCTGGCGTCGCGCGTGCTGACGACGTCGTTCTTGACGGGTCACGGACCGGTCACAGACCCATCCTACTACGGTTAACGCCATCATCGATTGCGGGCTCCCGTAAGCCGTCACGCGCGAAGCTTTGCCGGCAATGCCCCTGAAAACATGGCTCAGGCGGCAGAAAAAGTCGCTCTTCGGCTGATTTGGGCTCATTGAAACCGGGACCGGAATCGGCGAAACTATGGGATTCCCCATAGGCCCTATTTCGTGATTGAACGCCGCCTTGCTGTTTCCGCTATGTCCGATGCCTCCCACCTCAGTACGACGTGCGACGACTCGCTCCAGGGGCTTTGTCGTCAGGTCAAGGATCAATTCCGAAAGCAGTTTAGGCGGGAGTCGACCTTGGTTGTCGCCGCGCCGGGACGGGTCAACCTAATAGGGGAACACGTCGACTACAACGATGGCTTTGTTCTGCCCATGGCCATCGAACGCTACGTGGTCATCGCCGCCAGCCCCCGTAGCGAACCCGGTTGTACGACCTCTCGTTTGCACAGTTTGCTCGTCAACGAAACGGTTGCCTTCGATTGGCAACCCGGCGAGCCCATCGTGAAATCTTCCGTGCCTTGGGCCAACTATTTGCTCGGCGCATTGGCCGGTTTCGTCCAGCGTGGGCACAGCGTCTCGGCATTTGACGCAGTGATCGGTTCCAGTGTGCCGCTCGGGGGTGGTTTGTCGAGCAGCGCCGCTTTGGAGGTTGCCACAGCCACGCTGGCCGAACAGTTGACAGGGGTTACGCTGTCGCAAGCCGAGAAGGCGTTGCTATGCCAGACGGCCGAGCACGACTTTGCCGGCGTGCCGTGTGGAATCATGGACCAGTTTAGCAGCGTCTTTGGTGAGGCTGACCATCTGATGCTGTTGGATTGCCGTTCGCAGGAAGTTAAACAAGTTCCCCTTGCGTCGCCCGATATCGAGGTCTTGATTGCCAACTCGAACGTGCGTCACGAGCTGAGTGGCGGCGAGTACGCCGAGCGACGACGGCAGTGCGACGAGGGATTGCGGATTACGGGTAGACCAAGTTGGCGTGACGTGGGCATGCAGGATTTATTGGCAATCGAAGACGACTTGGGCCCCGTACGTTTTCGCCGGGCGCGACACGTCGTGTCCGAGATCGAACGTACATGCAAGGCCGCCGAGTCCGTCAGCAGTGGCGATTGGAGTCGCGTGGGCGCATGCATGTATGCCAGCCACGATTCGTTGCGTGATGACTTTGAGGTCAGTTGCGAGGAACTGGATGTACTGGTCAGCCTGGCCCACGAGTTGGGCGAGTCTGCGGGTGTCATTGGTTCACGCATGACCGGTGGAGGATTCGGAGGGTGTACGGTGAGCCTTGTGCGCACTGCGGCTGTGGTTGAGGTGGCTCGCGTACTGGGAGAACGTTACCACCGAAAAACGGGAATCTACCCCCAGATTTTTGCCACCCGCCCTGCACGCGGCGCTCATGTGGTGGAAGTCTCGACGTAGCGAACCGCGGAGAGATTCACGCTGCGGCAGGCGAAATACGAGTACGACGCGCAAGCAAGTGAGTTCCTGGGCGTTCACAATTTCGAGTTCGTTAACGAAGAACCGTTAGGTCGAGTTTAGGTGGCAAATACCTCGCAGGGAGTTGCGCGGTATGTAGGAAGATCAAGAGGTTAACGTGGATTTTGCAATAACAATTGTTTCTTTCGTGTTGTTTACAGGTTTGGTGGGAGTGCTGACTTGGTGGTTTACGCGTCGGGATGATCACGCGAGTAGCCGTGGCTATTTCTTGGGAGGACGGTCATTGACGTTTCCCTTGATCGCCGGCTCGTTGCTGCTGACGAATCTGTCGACCGAGCAAATGGTGGGACTTAATGGCGCGGCCTTTAAGGATGGGCTGTGCGTGATGGTATGGGAAGTCGTGGCCGTGCTGGCGCTCGTGGCGATGGCCCTATTCTTCTTGCCCCGATTTCTGAAGAGCGGCGTGACGACGGTCCCCGAGTTCTTGGAAATTCGCTTCGACCACCAGACACAAGTAATCACGAATCTCATTTTCCTGATCGCTTATGTGGGAATCCTCTTGCCGATCATCCTCTACACGGGTGCCAAAGGGATGATGGGAATCCTGAATGTGCCGGCGCTCTTGGGCGGCTTGCCAGAACAACTCAACATGCCGCCCGAAACCGTTTCCCTGTGGCTGATTGTGTGGGCTGTCGGGATCATCGGCTCGATCTATGCTTTGTTTGGTGGTCTCCGCACCGTTGCCGTTTCCGATACGCTCAATGGCATCGGTCTGTTGGTCGGCGGTTTTATGATTACCGGCTACGCGTTGTCCTTGTTGGGTGACGGCAGTGGCATGATGGCAGGGGCCGAGAGGATCCTGGAAGAACAAGCCGGACGTTTCAATTCGATCGGCGCGAACACCTCATCGGTTCCCGTGGGAACGATCTTTGCTGGAATCTTCTTGCTCAATTTGTTTTACTGGACGACGAATCAGCAGATCATTCAACGTACGTTTGGTGCCAGTAGTTTGGCCGAGGGGCAGAAAGGCGTTTTGCTGACCGGGCTGCTCAAATTGCTGGGGCCCTTGTACCTGGTTCTGCCCGGAATGATTGCATATTCCGTTTTTCGGAATGAAGGTATCGCGCAGGACGACGCCTACGGCCGCCTGGTGCGTCACGTATTGCCTCCGTATTTGACGGGTTTTTTCGCTGCGGTGATGATGGGGGCCATTCTCTCCAGTTTCAACTCGGCACTGAACAGTTCGTGCACGCTCTTCAGTTTGGGCCTTTTTAAGAACGTTCTCCGGCCGAATGCTGACGAGCATCAGGTCGTGCGAAGCGGCAAGTGGTTTGGTTGGATTGTGGCCGTGGCCGCCATGTGTGCGGCGCCCTGGTTGGCGAAGACCGAGAGCATCTTTAGCTACCTGCAGAAGATGAACGGCATGTACTTTATTCCGATTTTCGCCGTGGTGCTTGTTGGCATGACCACGAAACGAGTGTCATCCTTCGCCGCCAAGCTGGCTTTGATCGCTGGATTTTCGGTGATCGCGGTGGGGTATTTTGTGCCCCCGTTTGACAAGATCGTCGCGTCGATGCACGAGTTTTTCTTCCTTGGCTGCGTATTCATGTGGCTGATCGTGTTGATGTTAATCCTGGGAGAAGTTCGCCCGCGTACGACGGAATTCGTTCAGGAGGAC
>JAGQOS010000525.1 GCA_020427265.1 Planctomycetales bacterium | reverse complement strand
ATGCTTCAGCAGGTCGTCGCGCCGTCGCGTGACTTCCGACAGCAATTCGGAATACGTGTCGAACATGGCGCCGAAGACACGGCGCCCATCGTCGGACAGGTAGGGCGTCAGTTCGCTCGCCCGGCGATAGTAGGTGCGAGCCCTATCGATTTGAAAGTCGATCAACTTGCGAAAGGGGGCGTTGATCACGTGTCCGATCATGTCGCGTCGTTGGTAACCAAAACGCTCCAGGTCTTCCTGCGGCAAATAAATCCGGCCGCGCGCCGTGTCTTCGCGCAGATCGCGCAGGATGTTCGTCAACTGGAAGGCGACACCGCAATCGTTCGCCGGGCAAATCGCCGCCGGATCGGAAAAGCCCCAAATATGGATGCATGCGATTCCGACGGCCGAGGCGACGAGATGGCAATACGCTTCCAGCTCGGCGAATGTAGCGATGCTGTCCTGCTGCAAATCGAGCTCGCAGCCATCGATCACGGCGAACAGCGGTTCGGCCGGCAGGTTATGCCGGCGCAAGGTATCGACCAGCGCAGGAAAGAGCGGCCCTTGCGGATCGCCCGCGATCGCCGCTTGTAGTTGTTCGCGCCACGATTCCAGCCGCGCCACGCGCATGCGACGCGGCTCATCGCCGTCGGCCAGATCGTCGGTGGCGCGCAAGAAGGCATAGAGCGCGAACATCGAGCGGCGTTTTTCTCGCGGCAAGAGATAGAACGAAAAATAAAAACTCGAGGCCGCGTGCCGCGCGATGTGGGCGCAATGCCGATAGCTTGCTTTCAGTTCCGCATCCATGTTACCTGTCGCCTTTCTCGCGCAGCGCTCCGAACCGCGGCAAAGCCGCCAGGGCGAGCCGAATCTTTCGACCGCGCGAGAGCGCGGGGCGCTGATGCAATACATCATAGCCGATCTTCTCGATGGCGTCACAGACGGCTAATCCGCCGCGGGCGAACAATTCGATATCGAAACGCAAACGCCCGGGCATCAACGACGCCAGCGGCAAGCCGCTGAGCAAGTAACCGCGAGCCCGATCCACTTCTTCGGCCAGCAAAGCGCGCAGCGCCGGCGTGGCGCGCTCGGCATCGAAGTCGTGCCGGGCAACACCGTGTTCGGCCATCCGGTCGGCCGGCACATAGAGCCGGCCGCGCTGCCAATCGCGGCCGATATCCTGCCAAAAATTGACCAACTGCAACCCGGTGCAGATCTTGTCCGCCAGTGCAGCGCGGCGGGCATCGCAGCACTCGCCTAGGTAGAGGACCAAGCGTCCGACCGGATTCGCCGAATAGCGGCAATAGTCGAGTAGATCGTCGAGCGACGCGTAACGCTGTTGCGTTTGATCGCGGCGAAAGGCGACCAGCAGATCGTGAAACGGAGTTGCGGGAATCGCGAATTGTTGAATCGTCGCGGCCAATGCGATGAACACCGGATGCGTCGCGTGCCCGGCGTAGCAGGCCTGCAATTGCGACTCCCACCAGGTGAGCAGTTCGAGGCTCTGTTGCGGAGATTCGGTCTCGTCGGCTAGATCGTCGGCCCAGCGGCAGTAGGCGTAAACGGCGTGAAAATGGGACCGCAGTCGGCGCGGCAGCAACCAACTGGCCACCGTGAAGTTTTCGTAGTGCGACTGCGCGAGACCGCGGCAGTACTTGCGCGCGGCGGCCAGCGACATCGGCGGGTGATGCTGCTGGTCGGGACCGAAACGCTCGAGTTGTCGCGCCAGCGCCGATGCGGTCATCTAAAATAGGCCTCGCGCCGAGATCGCCACCGGTTGAACGGCCGCCGATCGACTATCACCGGCTGCATAAAAACATTATGATACCAGGAGATACGACAATACGAACCCTAATCCCCACGGTTGTGCGATGAAGGTGATTTTGGCGAGTCCGCGCGGGTTTTGCGCGGGCGTGAACATGGCGATCGACTGTCTCGATTTGACGCTCAAAGCGTTGGGGCCGCCAATCTACGTGTATCACGAAATTGTGCACAATAAATATGTCGTGGAAAGGTTTCGTAACGAAGGCGCCGTATTCGTCGACACACTCGAAGAAGTCCCGCTCGGCGCCACACTGCTATTCTCCGCGCATGGCGTGTCGCCTGAGATTCGGAGCCTTGCCGCCCAACGCAAGCTCGCGGCGATCGACGCCACCTGCCCGTTGGTTACGAAGGTTCATCTCGAAGCACTTAAGTTCGCCCGCATGGGCTACACGATCGTGCTGATCGGCCACGAAGGGCACGACGAAGTGGTCGGCACGATGGGCGAGGCGCCCGAAGCGATCGTGCTGGTGGAAACGCCGGAAGATGTTGCGGCGTTGCAGGTGAACGACGAAACCAAGCTGGCTTACCTAACACAGACAACCCTGAGCGTGGACGACGCCAACCGCATCATACGCTGCTTGAAGGAGCGGTTCCCGCATATCCAGGGCCCGCCGAAGGAAGATATTTGCTACGCCACGCAAAATCGCCAGGAGGCGGTGGCGAAACTGGCCGACGAATCCGACGTGGTGCTCGTGCTGGGCAGTCAGAACAGTTCGAATAGCCAACGACTGGCCGAGTTGGCGCGCGAGCGCGGTGTGTCGGCCCATTTGATCGACGGGGCCCACGAGATCGACGACGTCTGGTTTCAGGATGTCGACACGGTGCTCATCACGGCCGGCGCCAGCGCGCCGGAGAAGGTCGTCGAAGAATGCGTCGAGTATCTCGAACGCAAGTTCTCCGCCACGGTCGAACCGCGCTCGCTGCGCGAGGAGAACGTTTCTTTCCCGCTGCCCAAAATGCTCAAGACGCTCGGCGTGGTGACCACGACGGGAAAATGAGCTTGGCGATCACATCGACTACTCTCCGGGCGAAGGCCGCTAAAATTCGCCGACGGCCTGCGACCTGCAGGTTCCGTTACGCGACGGCACAACTAGCTTTGGATGTACTCTTTGAGATAGTGATTCTCGGCCGATAGCTCGTTCGACTCCGCCTTGACGACGTCGCCAATCGAAATGATGCCGACCAACCGGTCGTTTTCGACAACCGGTAGATGCCGAATGCGTTTCTCGGTCAAAAGCTTCATCGTATCGCGCACCGAATCGCCAGGTGAACCAACCGTTAGACTGGTCGACATGACGGTCGTGACTTCAATTTCATCGAGCGTGCCGGGATGCGCCGCGCAAACGCGCAGAATATCTCGCTCGGTAATAATGCCGAGCAGGCGTTGATTGTCGTTGGGA
>JAGQOS010000524.1 GCA_020427265.1 Planctomycetales bacterium | reverse complement strand
GACGGTGTGGACGTGCGCGACGTACGCCTGCGCGATTTGAGAAAGCAGATCGGATTGGTAACGCAAGAAACCCTGCTTTTCGATGTCAGTGTGCGCGAGAACATACGATACGGTCGCGTATCGGCGAGCGACGCCGAAATTGCCGCCGCCGCCATGGCCGCACACGCCGACCGGTTCATTGAAGCAAAACTCGCCCGCGGCTACGAAACCGTTGTGGGTCCGGGGGGCAAGAACCTTTCCGGCGGCCAACGCCAACGCATTGCGCTGGCCCGCGCCATCCTGCGCGACCCGGCGATTCTGATCCTCGATGAAGCGACGAGCCAGGTAGACCTGGAGAGCGAACAAGCGATCCATAAGGCGCTTGAAGAGTTTCGCCGGAACCGCACAACGTTGATAATCACACATCGCCTTTCCACACTCACGCTGGCCGACCGGATCGTGGTGATGGATCACGGTCGCATTCTCGATGTGGGCACGCACGACGAATTGTCGGCGCGTTGCGACTTCTACCAGCGATTGCATCAGCTCGATCTTCGCGCTAGCGCATAGCCATACGATTGTTCCAATCGATACATCCGGCGTATCGCGCAAGTTAGTTGCAGCATTACAAGCGCCGATTAGACTAGCAATTAGTGCGAGTTGCGATTTGCCGAATTCGCTTGGCTGCGTCATGGCCAATCCTCGGAATCTCGGATCGCGATCCTCTCTCCCCATAGCTCGCGCGTCGTTCTCCTCCGATTTCCCATAGCAATTCTGCTTTAGACACGATGCTAGACCGGGCGACCGCCTGGTTGCGATGGCTGTAGCGTGTCGCCATTGGAATTTCCATGCGATCATTCTCGTTACTACGACGTCAGCGAAAACGCGACTTCCGCCGGGGCCACATAGAACCACTTGAAGCGCGCACCGTACTCACGGCGCCGGCGTTTCCTGGAGCGGAAGGTTTTGGCGCTGTCGCCATCGGCGGGCGAGGAGGCGATGTCTACCATGTAACGAATCTCAGCGACTCTGGCGCGGGAAGTCTACGAGATGCGATAGATTCAGCAACGGGCCCGCGGACGATCGTCTTCGATGTCGCCGGCACCATCACGCTGGAATCGGATCTGCGTATTCTAACTCCGTACCTCACGATCGCCGGTCAAACAGCGCCCGGCGACGGAATTACACTACGCGGCCACACGACAAAGATTCAGTTCACACACGACATCATCGTGCGGTTCATCCGTTTTCGAGCTGGTGATTTGGAAGTGGACAACCCCGACTCACAAGATTCGCTCGACGTGAATAGCTCGCAGAACGTGATACTTGACCATGTCTCGGCCTCCTGGGGCATCGACGAAACGCTGTCGGCGTCGGACAACACCTCGAACTTGACCGTGCAATGGTCGATCATCGCCGAAGGACTGCGCGATTCGCTACACTCGAAAGGCGAACACTCGATGGGGTCGATCATGGCGGTGAACGGCGCATCGCTGCATCACAATCTCTACGCGCACAACAATAATCGCAACCCCCGCATGACCGGCCAAATTGACTTGGTCAATAACGTAATCTACGACTGGGGATCGGCCGGTTCGCGAACGGGCGACGAAACTGAGTCGGGGCAACTGAACATCGAGCGGAACTACTACCTGGCGGGTCCAAGTACAACGCCGGAAAACGTCGCCATCATCAGCTACTCGGAGGCTTTCGAAATCTGGCGGTCGGGCGACATTGTCGACACAAACCGAAATGGCATGTTCGACGGAATCGCCGACGACTTTCCGATCACCGGGCCATATACGCCGGCAGCCAACCGATTCGATTACCCGGCCGTATCGACGGATGACGCGTTGACAGCCCTGACTCGAGTTGTGGCGGAAAGTGGCGCCTCGAAGGCGCGAGACGCGGCAGATGCTAGAATCGTCGATGAAGTGATGACCGGTACCGGTTCGATCATTGATTCCCAAACTGAAGTCGGGGGTTGGCCTGCGCTCAACGCCGCCGTCGCCCCCTTGGACACCGACGGCGATGGTATGCCGGACGAATGGGAAAACGGCCAGGGCTTGAATGCCATGGATCCGACCGACGGCAACGGCGACACGAACAACGATGGCTACACGAATTTGGAAGACTATCTGAATTCGCTCGTGCCGACCTATTCGGTTCACGATTACTCGGCCGTAGCGTCGAACGACGCCACGGTTTATGGCTACAGCCCCACGGACAAAGGCGATGTGAACGACGGCGCTAGCTCCTTGCTCAAGGTGCGAGATCGTTCGTCGCTGGACACCGGCGGAGGCGGCTCGGCGAGGCTCGAAAAGTCGTATATCCGCTTCGATCTGCCGGCGAATGAAGGCATTGTCGCCTTGGCGCGACTAGAACTCGATTGGCTGCGAAACGATCGGGGAGGCATCACGTTTCAGGTGTTTGCACTGGCAGAGTCGCCGAATTTCGGCGTCAACGACCGCACTGGCGATACGCGGCTCGATGAATTCTGGAGCGAACTCGACATTACCTATAACAATGCGCCAGGGAACGTTGATTCGCTCTCGAGCGGCGGGCTCGACTCGCAGCGCGTGATGCAGGTCGGCACGTTCACTACCCCCAACGTACCGGGTACGGTGATTGCCGCGTCGGGGCCCAACTTGGTTGGCGCGTTGAATCATGACACGAACGACACGGTCACGTTCATTCTCGTGGGACCGGCCGGCGAAGCCACACAGGGTCAATTCGCCAGTCATGAATCGACTACCGGACATGCGCCGCGACTGCACGCGCAAGCCGTCACGAGAATGTTCGATGAAGGAGAGCCGCCGCCGGCGACAAACTTTGCATCGTTGACGGCTAGTGACGATGCGTCGGTGATCGGCTTTAGCCCTACGGACCGCACGGACGAGAATTCCGGTTTCGAAACATCGCTCAAGGTTCGCGACCGCACAAACGGAACAACTGGCGACGGAGGAACGGCGAGGCTCGAAAAGTCGTACATTCGGTTCGAAATTCCAACCAACTTCGAATTCGTGACAACGGCTGGTCTCAACCTGTATTGGGAACGCGGTGGCCTGGCAGGGAAGCAGTATCGCGTCTATGCCTTGAACGACGGCGCCGACTTCGGCGCAAACGCGCTCACTGGCGAGCCGCGGCTCGACGAACAATGGGACGAATCGCTGCTGACCTTTAACAATGCACCGGGTAATGTCGATTCGGGCGCGAGCAACGAGC
>JAGQOS010000523.1 GCA_020427265.1 Planctomycetales bacterium | reverse complement strand
CCGGCCATGCCGCGCCGGGCAATCTGGGTTTGCTTGAGTTTCTGCTGCTGCTGCGTCGTAAGCAGGGCGAGCCCGAGCCGTTCCGATTCATCGCGAAATGGCGCTAACCGTTGTTGCCGCTCTGGCTCGGGCAAGTCTTTGATCGACAGCGCGAGTTCCAGGGCGGCATCTTCCCGCTGATCAATGAGTTCGGTCAATTTGTGGCGAACATCCGCCGAAAGCTCCAGCGACCTCGACACCTCTTCGTCCACAGCCAACGCAAGAATGCCGACAAAGGCCGGATCCGCAGCGTGCGCAAAGGAAGCGCCGAGCATAGAAACCGTGGCCACGATCAGCGCACAAATGGGGGAAAGTCTTTGCATAAAGCCACCAGACTCCGTTGCTTGACTCACGGTTGCAAGCGTTCAGCAATGGGGATACGCCATCTCGCTCGCCATGCGAGGCGAGATCTTCAATCGTATCCTGGCGACCGTGAGTAATCCAATCGTTTTCCACCAGAAGAAGGATGCGGCGAGGTCTCCGGGCGGGCAAAATGAGAGGAAACGAGCCGAGGCGCGCTTGTGGCCTAGGCAAGCCTGGCCGGTAGGTTGTACATCACCTCCGGCTTTTCTAGACATCGATTAAGGGAAGATCATGCGGATTTCTGCCTATCGTGCGCTGCGAGATATCGTTGGCTTGACCGACGATGAGATCGACCGCGCCTTTCGCATCAAGTCGGTCAAGGTTGGCGCGAAGAGTGTCAACCAACAGCAGAGTCAGATCGATGTCAAAGTAGGCACCAAAATCCAGGCGCTGCGGACGAATTTGGAAGTCGTCAATGCGCATCTTGACCATATTACGCGACTGGATGATCAGGCCGCTCGCTCAAAGGTCAAAGCCCGCTAAGCGCCGACCACGCTCTCGCTGGGCGTGTAGGCCGGAAGTCGCAATGCCGAGCGGATCGATTGTTGCACTTCGGCTGGCGTGGGTGTGCCGTCGATATCGACGACCAGCTCTTTCTTGCGAAACAACTTGAGCACCGGCTCGGTCTTCGAGTGGTAATCTTCGAGGCGTTTCGCGAGCGCCTCCTCGGTGTC
The DNA here is from genome assembly GCA_020427265.1 of Planctomycetales bacterium. Lineage (GTDB taxonomy): Bacteria > Planctomycetota > Planctomycetia > Pirellulales > JAGQOS01 > JAGQOS01. Next base: position 2,134 of record JAGQOS010000523.1, on the reverse strand, counting down.
GTCTGGACGCGAGACGAGCGAGCCGCCACAAACATCGCACGTGCCACGAACTTCCGGGCGATGATAGATAAGGTTGTAATCGAGTCCGCAGTCGCTACAGAGCCGCCGGGCCAACACGCGTTCGCGCACCACGTCGTCGGGCACCTGAATGTTGATCACGGCGTTGATGTCGTAGCATTCCAGGAAGAACCTCGCCTGGCTTTCGTTGCGGGGAAAGCCGTCGAGCACGAAGCCGTAGTTCCAATCGTGCAGATCCAGGCGATATCGCACGATGTCTTCGACGACTTCGTCGCCGACCAATTCGCCGGCGGCAACCGTTCGCCGCACCCGTGCTGCCAGCTTGGTATGGTTCTCCATGTGCCAGCGAAAAATGTCGCCCACGCTGATGTGCACTAAGTCCAGCGATTCCGATAGCAGGTGCGCCTGCGTGCCTTTGCCGCAGCCCTGCACGCCGATGATGATGTATTTTCGCATGTCGTCGGCCCCTGATATCTGGTTCGAGGACTTGTACTAGCACTTTATGTACCAATTGTCCGACGCTTTGCCACTGGGGGCGATGAAAAAAAGGGACAGAAAATCGACGTGTATCCCGCGTGTTGGGAACTCACGGTCGCAAGTGTTCAAGTGGGTTTCGTCGGTCGCTGCGGCAGAACTCAGCGATACGGCCCGAATCGACCGGCAATGTTCTAGGTTCGCGCAGCACGGATCGCTCCTAGTCTCGTCCTCTCAAGGCGGATCGAAAGTAGATGGCCCCGGCTTGCCTCCCCCCGAATGGATCGCAGTAAAAGGATTCATCGCGAATTAAAGATTACTTTCGTTGTGCGGTTTCGCTCATCTTCCTATACTGCGGACGCTTCTGCACGTTCGTAGAATGAATCGGCCGCGCGGTAGCAACCACGATGCTTGCCACTTTCAGAAACCTCGCACCGTCACCAGGGAGATTACAACATGGGATGGCGATCGGCTCTCTTGCGAATTGGAATGGAATCGCGACGCAACAAGGAATCGAGTTTGTCACGCAGGTGCCGGTTGCGAATCGAAAACAGGCGACGACTCAATAGCCGCATCGAAACGCTGGAAGATCGTGTGGTTCTTTCCAGCGCTCCGCTGCTTTCGACGATTGTCGAGGAGCAGGTGGCGCCTGGCGTGGTGATGCAGCGCACCCAGCGCGACGTGTCGGAGGTTTCGGTCAGCCAGGAAGGCCAACCGGTTCGGGCTGGCGCCACGTTGGCCGGCAATGGCTTACAGTTCAATCTCATTCCCGCCGTCGGCATGTCGGCCACGGCGATTGCTGGATTTCAAGCGGCCGCCGACCTCTGGTCGTCGATCTTCACCGACGACATCTTAGTGAACATCGAAATCGACTTTACCGCTCTGGGGGCCGGGATTCTAGGCCAGGCCAGCTCCACGAGCGAATCCGTGAGTTACGCGGCCTTCAAGACTGCGCTCAACGGTGATCGCACGTCGATCAGCGACAACAACTCGGTCAGCAATTTGCCGGCCGGCCCGTCACTTTCGCTGTACACCAGCGATCCAGCGATCGGCAGTCCTGGCAATCCGATCGTCGATAACAACGGTTCCGCCAACAATGTCGTGCTCGACGTCAATACAGCCAATTCCAAGGCTGCCGGTACGCGTGCCGCCGGCGATGCAACGGTCGACGCGTCGATTACGTTTAGTTCGAGCTTTACCTGGGACTTCGATCGCAGCGATGGCATTTCGGGCGGCGCGTTCGACTTTATCGGCGTTGCGGCGCACGAGATCGGACACTCGCTGGGCTTTGTCAGCGGGGCCGACATTGTCGACGTGACCTCGGGTAGCGGTCCTTTCGCACCGAATAGCCTCGACACGTTTCGCGTGGTCACTCCGCTGGACCTGTACCGATTTTCTGCCGGCAGTATTACTAACGGAACGGACCTCGATATTCGCGCGGACACGGCTGCAAAATCGTTCTCGATCAACGGTGGCGCAACGACGCTTACGACCTTTTCTACTGGCTCGTTCAACGGCGATGGTCGGCAGGCCAGCCATTGGAAGGATAATCTCGGCATCGGCATCATGGATCCCACAGCCGCGCCCGGCGAGTATACCGACGTGACCGGCCTCGACGTGCTGGCGTTCGACGTGATCGGTT
>JAGQOS010000522.1 GCA_020427265.1 Planctomycetales bacterium | reverse complement strand
AATTGCTCGCTCAGGGCATTTGCCGGATCTCGACGTCCACGAATGGAACGACGAGTCGCCAGTCGTGCGCGCCCAACTGGCCCGCGCGGTGGAACTGATCGACGATCCGCAGCCTTGGACATATGAATGGCTGCAACAGCGACTAGCCGACGAGCACCCGCAAGTGCGCCGCGCAGCGGCCGAAACGCTCGGCCTGCAAGTCGACGCGGAAAATCTCGCACCTTTGCTCGCCGCCTGGCGCAGCGCACCGCCCAACGATGTGCAGCTCATCCATACCCTGAGGATCGCCCTGAGGAATCATCTCCGCGCTCTGCCCGAGGCGACGTCGACCTGGGGAGAATCGCTTGCCGGGTCCGACCTGAATCGCATGGTCGACATTGCCGTTACGCTCGATACCGAGGCCGCAGCGTTGCTCGTCTTCCAACAACTACAGCACAACAAGCTCGGCGACGCCGCGTTCGAGCGCGCCGCGGAGCAAATTGCTCGGGCAGCCCCGCGCAACGCGCTCGACAAGTTGCCCGCTCTCTTCGAAACACGATTCGCCGATCAGCTACATCGCCAGGCGGAGTTATTGGCCGCTATCCAACAGGGCGTGCAACGGCGCGGCGGTAATTTGCGAGATTTCCCGTCGCTGACCGCCTGGGGCGAGAAGCTTGCCCGACGGATCTTGCTTCGTGACGAACCGATTGAATTACCGTGGACGGCCCATCCGCTCGGGAACTCGCAGATCGAATGGCAAAGTCCGTTCGGCGCGCGCGTGCGGCGCTGCGCCGACGGCAAGGACGCCGAATTGATCGATTCGATTGTCCACGGCGAACAGCAAACCGGCATTTTGCGCAGCGCCAGCTTTACCATTCCGCCACAACTGACGTTTTGGCTTTGCGGCCATAACGGCCCGCCGGGTAGCGAACCCGAACCGGTCAACCACATTCGCCTGCGGCTCGACGACGGCACGATCATTGCCCGCCAGAACCCGCCTCGTAGCGATACGGCGCAGCAAATTACGTGGGATTTGCACAATTGGAAAGGCAAACGCGGAGTAATTGAGCTGGTCGACGCCGACGACACGAATGCCTATGCCTGGCTGGCCGCCGGGCGATTCGCTCCAGACTTGGTAGCCGAGGCCGACCGGGCCTTTGGCTACGACACGGGTTTGCTGCTCGCCGTCGAATTTGCGCGAGAGCTGAAGATCGCAGATTTGCTGCCGGCCGTACGCACGCTCGCAAACGAGACCGAGCAGCCGACGGAAGTGCGAGCCGCCTCGGCGCGAGCCTGGCTGCAGTTGGATCGCACCGCAGCCGTCGCCGGCCTGTGCAGGCAATTAGCCGATGTACAGCAACCTGCCGCTTGGCGACGCCAGGTAGGGGAATTGCTCGCGCCCATCGCCGAGGAGAGTGTCCGCATCGCCTTTGCAACGGCACTCATGGGTGCTCCAGCGGCCGAGCAGCAGTCGCTCGCCTTGTCGCTTGCAACCACGGCCACTGGCGCAGAACACTTGTTAGGCCTTGTCGCGGCAGGTAAGGTTTCCGCCCGTTTGCTGCAAGATCAGGCGATACTCGGGCGACTGCGGCAGCATACTCTCGCCGATCGCGAGACGCGCATCGCCCGGCTTACAGCAAATCTGCCGCCTGCCGATGAGCAACTGCGCGAGCGCATCGCGGCGCGCTCCGCCGGCTTTCAGCAGGCCCAGGCGTCGCCGGAACGAGGCCGGCGGCAGTTCGAGAAACATTGCACTGCGTGCCATCAGGCCGAGCAAAAGGGAGCACTCATCGGTCCGCAGCTCGATGGGATCGGCATTCGCGGCGCGGCACGGCTGCTCGAAGACATTTTGGACCCGAACCGCAACGTCGACGCGGCATTCCAATCTGTCGCGCTCGTGACCGACGACGGCCGCTCGCTCGTCGGCCTGCCCAAAGGCGAGCAGAATGGCCGCCTGTTGTTCGCCGACCAGCAGGGCAAGCTGTTCGAACTGCGCCGCGATGAAATCGAACTCCGGCAGCCGACACGGCTGTCGCTCATGCCGGCAAATCTGGCCGACCAAATCACGGAAGCCGATTTTTACGACTTGCTGGCATACCTGCTTACGCTTCAGGCTGCACCGTCGAACCCAACTGCTGAATCCGAGCGCTGATCGCATCGATATCGCCGTCGCCTTCCAGGTCGACAAAACGGCACTCGCAGAGGCTGCGGAACCAGGTCATTTGGCGTTTGGCGAAGCGGCGGGTGCGGGTGCGCATTTTTTCGATGGTCGTTGGGCGATCGCTCCGGCCGCTGACCAGGTCGATCATTTCGCGATAGCCGACGGCCTGCGACGCCGTGCGGCTCATTGGCTCGGGGCGTTCGAGTAACCCGGCAACTTCGGCCTCGAAGCCGGCAGCGAGCATCCAATCCACGCGTTTGGCGATCCGCTCGTGCAACTCGGCCCGCGCGCGGTTCAAGACAAAGACACGGCACCCTTCTGCCGGGAGGCCTTCGTCGAATTGCATTTGCAAATGGCTGATCGGTTGGCCGGTTGCCCGATAGACCTCGAGCGCGCGGATCAGCCGTCGGGTATCGTTGGGATGCAGCTTCGAGGCCGAAAGGGGATCGACGCTGCGTAATCGGTCGTAGAGCGCCTGTTGTCCCACGGTGGCCAACTCTGCCTCCACTTCGTGGCGAAATTGCCAATCGGCCGGCGGCCCTGCGAAGATGCCGCGCAGCAAAGCCTTCAAGTAGAGCGGCGTGCCGCCGACGAAGAGCACCCGACGCCTGCGGGCCTCGATTTCGCGCACCATGACTTCCGCCGCCTCGACATACGTTGCCAGGCTGAACTCTTCGTGCGGCTCGACCAAGTCGATCAAATGGTGCGGAACCAGCTGCTGCTGCTCAGCTGTCGGCTTGGCCGTGCCTATATCCATGCCGCGGTAGATCGCCATGGAATCGAGCGAAACGATCTCGGCGCCAAGCCGCTCGGCCAGGCGCATGCCGACGTCAGTCTTGCCACAGGCCGTCGGCCCGGTGAGAAACCAGCAGTTTTGTGCAGGAAGCGATTCGTCCATCGAACAAACAGAAGATTCCGATTGATTTGAACAGGGTGCCAACGGAGGCAACCGACCATCCGGCAACGTCGGAAACCCATCCATTACCCCGGATGCCGCGCGATTCCGCCGTCGATTCAGTTCTGGCCAAGCTGCTTTTTCACAGGTACAATAGCGGGTTTTCCGCGGCGAATGACCGCGCA
>JAGQOS010000521.1 GCA_020427265.1 Planctomycetales bacterium | reverse complement strand
CGTTTCCAGCGGCCGAGATCGCTCCAGCGCCCGATCAGTTCGAGGCAGCCTTGTTTGAACGACTTGGTCGGATCGGCCGCCAACCGATCGGGGTCGAACGTGTAGACTTCGCCGAGCCCGTCGCATTCGAAACACATTCCCTGCGGGCTGTTGAAGCTGAACATCTGCGGCGTGGGCGGGGCGAAGCTTTTGTTGCAATGCGTGCAGGCGTAGTGGGCCGAGAGCCGTACGTCGCCTTCTTGCAAGCCGGCGGCCGATCGCTTCCGGCGTTTTCCGCTGGGGCGAAATTCTTCGGGCAGCGCCTCCGGGTCTTCGCAAGCCAGGATCAAATCGCCTTGGCCCAGCTTAAGCGCCAACTCGACCGCCTCGGCTAGCCGCGCATGCGAAGCATCTTCGCGCATCAACCGGTCGACGACGACTTCGACATTGTGCCGCATCTGGCGATCGAGCTGCAGATCGTCGGTCAGTCGCACGATCTCGCCATCGACACGGGCCCGCACGAAGCCCTGTTTGAGCAGATCTTCGAACAGGTCGCGGTATTCGCCTTTCTGCTGCCGCACGACCGGGGCCAGGATCATGTAGCGAGTCTTCTCAGGAAGCATCTCCACACGGGCGATGATTTGTTCGCGCGTTTGGGCCGTGATGGGGCGATCGCAACTCGGACAGTAGCCAATGCCCGTGCGGGCGTAGAGCACGCGCAGGTAGTCGTAGATTTCGGTAATCGTGCCCACGGTCGAACGCGGGTTCTGGCCCGAAGTTTTTTGCGAGATCGAAATCGAAGGGCTCAAGCCTTCGATCGAATCGACATCGGGCTTGGGCATTTGGCCGACGAACTGCCGCGCGAAGCTCGACAGGCTCTCGACGTAGCGACGCTGGCCTTCAGCAAAGACGGTGTCGAAGGCCAGGGAACTCTTGCCAGAACCAGAAACGCCGGTCAGGCAAATCAGTTGATTACGCGGCAGCACGAGATCGACTGAGCGCAGGTTATGCTCGCGAGCGCCTTTGATGATCAGGTCGGAAGCAGCCATGGGCAGGCAGGGGCAAGGTGCAAATCAAGGAACGCAGAACAAACCCGCGATTGTAATAGACAAGTGTTCAGCGAGGCAACGGCGACTGAAAATCGGAGCAATCACCGTAGTTGAACTGGGGCGTTGACTGCCGGCCGTTAGGAGATTTCTTGAGGGCTGCGCGCGATGATTCGCATCGAAAGCCGGGCGTAGACGGGGAGCATGCCGAATGGGGCGCCAAAAAGAATGGCCATTACAAAAAAGGCGATTCCCAGGATGATCGCTAAGAAAACTCGCATCGTGTTGTCGGGTTGAGGACGGGATGACCGAGAACCACATTCAGAGAAGCGGCCTATCCCGCTCTCCGCGAACGATACGGACAATCTCGACGGCGTCTGAGTTTCGGCGAAAGAAGATCACGTAACTGCCGAGGTAGGTGGAGCGAATGTTCGGCCCAAACTCGTGACGCACATCGCCGATTTCAGGATTCCTGGCGACGAAACGGCATTTGGCCCGCAGCTTGTCGATCCATTGTCGAGCCGCGAGCGGTTTGTCTTTCGCGATGAAGCGTGCGATTTCTTTCAAATCCTCTTTAGAAGCGTCTGAGTACCGAAGCGTCGGCATGGACTCAACTTTCCCTCTGCGATGCTTCGATGGAATCGATTTCAGCGTTTACTTCCGCGAAGACCGTTTCTTCGTCCGACCATTTTCCTTGGTCCAACTGGCGTTTCCCGATTTCGATTTCCGCACGCAGCTTCTCTTGCGTCATCAAAAGCCGAACGCCCTCGACGACCGCCGACTCCTTAGAATCGAATCGCCCTTGAGAAACGAGGCCTTTAATAAAGTCGTCGACTTCGTTCGGTAGATTCAATTCCACGGCTCTACTCCATAGAGTTAAAATGCCGACTCTCTGCCCAAATTCATGGTCGCTAAAGGATTGAGGCTCAGCAAATGAAAGATAGTCGCAATTTTCAGGCATCCTTCGTTAACGGGCCTCAATGCGAGCCCATATTTTACCGTGTTTGCCTGTAGTAATTCAACCTATGCAGAAGTTGGAGTCAGGTGTTTCGACGACATCTGGCCGCAATGTAGGTGTCGCCATCGATAACTCGGACCGAAGGATTCTCCAGCCGTAGCGATTCGGCCATCTGCGCAACGCCTTCGCCGCCGACCGGGCCAGCGGCGGCGCGGCCGCCGAGGATCTTGGGAGCGATGAACACGTGCAGTTCGTCGACGTGTTGGCCGTCGAAGAAGCTGCCAAGCAGGGCCGCTCCTCCTTCGACCAGCAGATTTGTCATCTCGCGCCGGCCGAGATCGGCGAGCAGGAAGTCGAGCCGCTCGGCAGGCGTAGCACCCGGACATGCCAGCACTTCGCAACCGGCGTTGATGAGCGACTGGCAGCGCTGCGGGTCGGCGTTGGGACCGACCGCGACCAGCACCGGCGCATCGCCGGCCGATTTTACCAGGCGGCTAACGGGCGAAAGGGTGGCCTGGCTATCGAGAACAATTCGTGTGGCGATGCGCGCTCCGGGCGGCCGCGCGGTAAGCAGCGGGTCGTCGGCCTCGACCGTACCGCGGCCGACCAGAATCGCATCCATGCGGCCGCGAATTTGATGCACGATGGCGCGCGACGCCTCGTTCGAGATCCATTGGCTCTCGCCCGTGTGCGTGGCGATTTTGCCGTCGAGCGACATGGCCCATTTGGCAATCACCCAGGGGCGGCCCGTGCGACGCAATTTCAAATACGGGGTGCAGAGCGATTCAGCCTCATCGCGCAGGCAACCGACGGCCACGTCGACACCTTGTTGCCGAAGCTGCTCGATGCCGCGTCCGGCAACTTGCGCGAACGGGTCTTCCAGGGCGACGACGACCCGGCGGACGCCGGCCGCCAGAATTGCTTCGGTGCAAGGCGGTGTTTTGCCGTGATGGCAGCAAGGTTCGAGCGTAACGTAAAGCGTGGCGTCGCGCGCCGCGGCGTCGGCATCGCGAAAAGCTTCGACTTCGGCATGCGGGCCGCCGAACGTGCGATGCCAACCTTGGCCAACGATCTGGCCGTCTTTCACCAGCAGCGCGCCAACCATGGGGTTCGGCTCCACATGGCCTTGGCCGCGGGCGGCCAGGTCGAGAGCCTGGCGCATGAATTCGGCATCGCGGTCAGGCATGGGCTGCTAGTCCATTCCCGGCACCCAAAGTTTCTTTTCATCGGCCGGGCCGGCCGA
>JAGQOS010000520.1 GCA_020427265.1 Planctomycetales bacterium | reverse complement strand
TTTTTTGACTAATCAAAATCTACGTTGCCCAAGGCAGGCATGTCAAGTACGGAACGCGCCGTAGTGGGGGGGAAGAGCGAACGAACCGATTCGCTAGTTCGTCGAGGACGGCACGTCGATATCCCAGGAGTGGTCGTGCGCGGGCAAGTCGACTTCCGTTTCATACGGACGAAAAAGGACGTCGCCATCGGGCATTTCGGCATTGGCGACGCCGTTAAATCCGCGGACTTTGACTCGCTGCGGCCCGCTGATTGCCCCCTTGCCGGGCAAGGTTTCATAACGGCCGGCCTCAATTTTGGCATAGCCGACCGGCCCACGGTTGTTCTTGCTCTTGTCCGGCTCAAAATCGACGCGTCCGGCCGGCACGGGTTGGCCGTTGTACGTGATCGCGCCTTCGACACGAAACCGAGTTGGCCCGTCGGCGCCGCCACATCCGAAGAGCGGCGACAAAAGCAAAGCGACGAGCAACGCGCCGCCGCGCAATCGAATTGCCGGTCGAGCTTGGATCACTGGGCGTCGAAACCTCCCATTGGAAACCCGTCGGAGCGCTTGCCGAGCGAACGATACGTGTCGATGTCGATTCCCTCGGTCACGAAGTGAATCGACCCGTCGGCCATGGAAAAGAGCGCGCCACCGGTATGATTGCTGCCAAACGTAATCGTGGCGATGTGCCCGGAAAATCCGTCGACCGCCGGGTTGAAGTCCGAGGCGTTGATGCCGTCGGCCGCGGCGCACAGACCGGAAGGGAAGCCGAACTCGATGGACGGGTACACGCGCAAACCGGTGTCCCAACTTGTGTAGGCCTCGTGACTATCGCGATGCGGACAATACTTGGTTTCTCCGACCAGAAAGACGTTCGTCGTGCCGTCGCGAATATCGGCAATGCGAATCTTGGAAAGGTGATGGAACACGCCGTTGTGATAAAACCGCCGCGTGCCGGCGCAACAGGTCGCGACGCACGCGGCCTCGGATTCCGTGCCGCCTCCTTGCGACGCATAGTAATTCGTGTTGCATGAGTCGGATCGCGAGTTGGGGTCGGACGGGCAATGGAATTTCAAGTTGGGCTGAAACTGCCGCTGAAAGTTCGTAGCGCCGGTGTTCCAATGGGTTCCGGCGAAAGAAGCCTTCATGTCGTATTGATCGTAACGAGCCTGATCTTCGAGATACGGCAAAATGGCGATCGCCCAGTTGATGCCGATGTCGGCATTTGGGTTGCCTTTGATGTTGCAGTTACTCAATTCCAGCCAAGCAGGACGAACCGATGCAATCGCTGCTTTGATGTCGCTCTTCCAAGGCGTTGTCTTCGTCAGGGTAATCCCGCCGGCCGGAAAATGTCCGAAGGCCGAATGATAATTGTGCAGGGCCAAACCGATTTGCTTCAGGTTGTTCGTACATTGCGTTCGCCGCGCCGCCTCGCGCGCCGACTGCACGGCAGGCAGCAGCAAGGCAACGAGAATGCCAATGATCGCAATCACGACCAAGAGTTCGACAAGGGTGAAACCTCGACGGAAACAGGTTGCGCACTTAATAGGATGCAAGAACATCATCGCAGAGCAGTGGACAAGAAATGCCGCATGAGTTTAGACATGCTAATTATGACGTACGAGGGCGGAAGTCGACAAGCGGAGCGCGAATTCCCTGGAAGGCCAGGTCACAAAAAAATCGATCAACCGGTGGACCGAAATTTTTTCGCGCCTACGATTCTATGGCTGCGCTGCTGTATGGCCGCTGACAGCCGAGCAGCGGTTCTTTGGCAATTGAATCGAACGCGTTTTGGCCAGGCGGCCAGGCGGCATGGGAAAGGGCAACCGCGATGCATAACACACACATCCCCCTGAAAGCAGGGGCTACTAACGGAGGCGACCGCATGCCGCAGGTTAGTCTGTTGCAACACACGTTGGCAGATCTGCACCGTTATGCACCATTGTGCACTACGATCCCAGTTTTTCCCGGAAAAACGCGATCAACTTCGGCACTTAGGTGGCTCGCCGATGGGGCTTAGTGCAGCAATCGCCGCAGGTCGCAAGTGCACTATCTTGCACTATTTTGCACCATGGCGGTGGCCGAGCGGGACCGGCCTCAGTGACGCAGCAGTTGAAACAGGCTGCCGAAGTCGTCGGTGAGAGTCGCGCGAGGCAAGTCGGCTGGCAACATCGCTTCGGCCGCGAGGACGGCCCCGCGGGCCAGGAATTCCTGGTTGCTCGTCACCAGCATCCAATCGCTCGCCGAACCGAACTCGCGTCCTTGGGCTTGGGGGTCCTCGTCGCAGTGAATCCAGAGGGCGCTCTGGCCAGCCTCAAACGCCATCTGGGCAACGACACCGCGCAGGTCAAGGTGCCGGTTGCTCACGTGGACGGCCAACAAGCCGCCGTCGGCCAAATGGGCTCGATACAGATCGAAGCATTCGCGCGTGATAAGATGGAGCGGAATCGAATCGCTGTTGAAGGCATCGACAACCAACACGTCGAACGCTTGCGGTTGCCGAGCGTCGAGCTGGCGTTGCAGGACAATCCGAGCGTCGCCCGGGTGTACGAGGACATCGGCCCCGCGCTCGCGTGCATCGCTGAGAAACGAGAATGACGCTTCCGCCAAATCAATCACCAGCGGATCGATCTCGTAGTATCGGTAGCAATCCCCCGGCCGGGCGTAGCTGGCCAAAGTACCGCAGCCAAGCCCGACGACGCCGACGCGCAGCGGCCGCTCGGCCCGCACGTAAACCGGATGCTGCTCGATCGCGAGACCTGCGCCGCCAGCGAGCCGATAATACATGGTCGGCTCGCGGCGGCGCTGGGCGGATTCGAATTGCACGCCATGCGTCGTATTGCCGTGAACCATGACCGTGCGGCCCAACGACGAGTCGTTGGCCTCGAAGCGTACAATCCTTAGGCAGCCGTAGAAATTGCGCGCCGCGGCCAATTCGATTTGGTCGTCCTCGGGACGCAGTGTTGAGATGCCGCGAATCGCGCCCATGGTTCCCGCGGCAATCGCTACGAGAACGAGTGTTGCGCCCCATTGCCGACGGCGACGCTCGACGGCGGGTAGCGCGAGCCACCGATCGCGACGTCGCAGCATCAGTAGCAACATCAGGCAGGCGATCAGTCCGGCATTGAATTCATAGTATCCGGTGAATATGCGCGGCGCAACGAGCGACACCATGGCGCCGCCTAACGCGCCGCCAATTGACAGCACCACATAGAACGTTGTCAAGCGTTCTGCCGGCGGTTTGAGGCTCACTAG